>NZ_JBSGJR010000130.1:0-13126 GCF_053605645.1 Micromonospora sp. NPDC003776 | reverse complement strand
CCCGCCGCCGGTGGCGATCGTGCCCGGCTGGCGGCTCGCCCTCGCCGCCGACCTGCTGCGGGACACCGGACTGACCCTCACCGCGGTGGCCCGCCGGGTCGGGTACGGCGGCCCGTTCGCGCTCAGCGCCGCGTTCAAGCGCGTCCACGGGATCAGCCCCCACGAATATCGGGCGACGGACTGAGGCGTGCTTCGCGCCACGAGCTCGCGGAAACGGGAAGCCGGGCGTCGGAGGTGCTGGTTAGTCTGCGTGCGCACGCCCCTCGCCGCGCCTGCCCCCGATCGGACGCGGTGCCGCCACCCCCTACCGGAACCGGAATCAGGAGACAGATGGTGACCCATCAACCCGTCGCGACGTCGAACAAGCTCGACGCCGCGGTGCTCAAGGTGGCGGGAGTGGTCGTGCTCGGCGCGATCATGTCGATCCTCGACGTCACGGTCGTCAGCGTGGCGCTGCCGACCTTCCAGAACGAGTTCGACGCGTCGTACGCCCGGGTGGCGTGGACGATGACCGGCTACACCCTCGCGCTGGCCACGGTGATCCCGCTCAGCGGCTGGGCCGCCGACCGGTTCGGCACCAAGCGCCTCTACATGACCGCCCTGGCACTGTTCACCATCGGCTCCGGCCTCTGCGCCACCGCCGACAGCATCACCGAGCTGATCGGCTACCGGGTGCTCCAGGGCCTCGGCGGCGGCATGCTCATGCCGCTGGGCATGACCATCATGACCCGGGCGGCCGGCCCGCACCGGATCGGCCGGCTGATGGCCGTCCTCGGCATCCCGATGCTGCTCGGCCCGATCGGCGGCCCGATCCTCGGCGGCTGGCTGATCGACACCGCCAGCTGGCACTGGATCTTCCTGATCAACCTGCCGATCGGCCTGATCGCGCTCGGCTACGCCTGGCTGGCGCTGCCGAAGGACGCCCCCGAGCCGTCGGAGTCGTTCGACTTCCTCGGCATGGTGATGCTCTCGCCCGGCCTGGCCCTGTTCCTCTACGGCGTCTCCTCACTGCCCGAGGCCGGCACCATCAGCGACAACTCGGTGTGGCTGCCGATGCTGATCGGCGCCGTGCTCGTGATCGGGTTCGTGCTCTACTCGTTCAAGCCGAAGCACCCGCTGCTCGACCTGCGGCTGTTCCGCAACCGCAACCTGACCATCGCCTCGGCGAGCCTGTTCGTCTTCATCATCGCGTTCATGGGCGCCGGCCTGCTCTTCCCGAGCTACTTCCTGCAGATCCGCGGCGAGACTACGCTCACCGCCGGCCTGCTGATGGCCCCGCAGGGCCTCGGCGCCATGCTCACCATGCCGGTCGCCGGGATGCTCGCCGACCGGGTGCCGGTCGGCCGCACCGTGCCGTTCGCGCTGGTGCTCATCGCCGCCGGCTTCTTCGCCTTCACCCAGATCGACCCGCACACCTCGTACTGGCTGCTCTGCGGGGCGCTGTTCGTGATGGGCCTGGGCATGGGGGCGACCATGATGCCGATCATGACGTCGGCGCTGAAGACGCTGCACGCCGCCGAGGTGGCCCGCGGCTCCACGCTGGTCAACATCCTCCAGCAGATCGGCGGCTCGGTGGGCGCCGCGGTGATGTCGGTGATCCTCACCAACGAGCTGAATGGCTCCCGGCCGATCCCTGGCATGGTCGACCCGGCCAGCGGCAGGGAGCTCACCGAGGCCCAGGTGGCCATCGCCGCCCAGCAGCACCCCGAGCTGCTCAAGCAGTTCCCGGTCTACGCCTTCTGGGACCCGTACGGGAACCTCGACCGCATCCCGGTCGCCCTGGTCAACGCGGACCGGCCGGCGCGGGCCGCGGACGGCAGCGAGGTGCACGCGGGCCGGGACCTCACCGACGAGCTGCTCCACCGCAAGGTCTTCGGCTGGACCGTGACCGACCCGGCCGACGCCACCGACGGGCTCCGCGACGGCCACTACCACCTGGTCTTCTCCATCCCGGCCGACTTCTCCGCCACCCTGGCGGCCAGCCCCGAGCCGGACCAGCCGGCCCGCCGGGGCGAGCTGAAGGTGGTCAACGACGATGCCACCAACTACCTCTCCGGCCTGCTCGCCCGCTCCGCGTTCAGCGAGATCCGGGCCGCCGCCGCGGAGAGCACCGCCGCCTCGTACTTCGACAAGATGCTGATCGGCTTCACCGACGCCAAGGCGGAGACCGGCCGGGCCGCCGACGGGGCCGGGCAGCTCCACGACGGGCTCGGCGCCTCCGAGCAGGGCGCCGGGAAGATCGCCGACGGGCTGGACAGCGCCGAGCGCGGCGCCGGACAGCTCGCCGCCGGCCTCGACCGGTCCGCCCAGGGCGCCGACCAGCTGGCCGGTGGCCTCGACCAGCTCTACACCGGCGCGGCGCAGCTCGCCGACGGCGCCAACCGGGCCGCCACCGAGACGAAGGCCGCCGCCGCCAAGGTGGACGCGGCCGCGGACCGGTACGAGCCGCTGCTGCGCCGGAACGCCGACGACATCCAGCGGGCCGCCACCCTCGTCGCCGAGGGCGCGCAGACGCTGGCCGACAGCATCGACACGCTGCCCGCGAAGGCCGACGCGGTGGTCAGCCAGGCCGAGGAGGTCAGCGACCGCCTCGACGCGCTGGTCAAGACCCACCCCGAACTGGCCGACGACCCGAACGTCGTGGCCGCCCGGCAGGCCGCCGCCAAGGCGGCGAGCACCGCCCGGGCGATGGCCGCCGCGCTGGACCGGACCGACCTGGCCGCCCTGAAGAAGCAGATGACCGAGGTCGCGCAGACCGCCCGCGAGGTGGCCGCCGCCGCGCCGCACCTGGCCGACGACGTCGCCTCCGCCCGGGCCAAGGTCGACCAGCTCGCCACCGGGCTGGGCACCCTCGCCCAGGGCAGCGCCAAGCTCCGCGACGGCCTCGGCGACGCGGCGAACGGCGCCGACCAGCTCCGCGGCGGGCTCTACCGGCTCGCCACCGGCGCCCGGCAGCTCGACGGCGGGCTGGCCCAGCTCGGCACCGGCAGCGACCGGCTGGTCAGCGGCCTGACCAAGCTGGAGGGCGGCGCGGGCGACCTCGCCGACGGGCTCGCCGCCGGGGCGGACAAGCTGCCCGGGTACCACGACGCGGAGAGCCGCTCCGGCATCCTCGGCGACCCGGTCGGCCTGATCCGCGACGCCCAGCACCCGGCAGGCTCGTACGGCGTCGGCTTCGCCCCGTACTTCCTGGCCCTCGCCCTCTGGGTCGGCGCGATGATCACGTACATGCTGCTGCGGCCGGTCAACCGGCGGCACGTGATGTCCGACGCGCCCGGCTGGCGGGTCGTGCTCGCCGGCTGGCTGCCCGCCGCCGCGATCGGGCTGGCCCAGGTCACGGTCCTGTTCACCGTGGTCACCCTGGCGCTCGGCCTCGACCCGACGCACCCGGCGGCGACCTTCGGGCTGCTCGCGCTCGCCTCGCTGGCCTTCACCGCGATCATGCAGCTGCTCGGGGTGGCGCTCGGCCCGGCCGGCCGGCTCGCCGCGCTGGCCCTGCTGATGCTCCAGCTCACCTCCTCCGGCGGCACCTACCCGGTGCAGACCTCGCCCGGCTTCTTCCAGGCGATCCACCCGTGGCTGCCGATGACGTACGTGGTGGCCGGCCTGCGGCACACCATCAACGGCGGTCCCGCCGCCCCGGTGGTCACCGGCGCCCTGGTGCTGCTCGCCTTCGGGGCCGGCGCCATGGTGCTCACCGTCGGCGCGGCGCGCCGATCCCGTCGGCTCACCCCGGCCAAGCTGCACCCCGAACTGACCATGTGAGGATGGGCCGGTGACGGACGGACGGTCCCGCCGGCGGAAGGACACCCGCCAGCGCCTCTTCGTGGCGGCGGTCGAACTCATCGCGGAACAGGGCTTCTCGGCGACCACGGTGGACGACATCGCGGCCCGGGCCGGGGTGGCGAAGGGCACGGTCTACTACAACTTCGAGTCCAAGACGGTCCTCTTCGAGGAGCTGCTGCGGCACGGGATCGGCCTGCTCACCGCCGACTTCCGGGCCGCCGTGGACGGGCTGCCGCCCCGCGAGGCGCTCGCCGCGCTGGTCCGCGCGGAGCTGGAGTACATCCGCCGCTACCGGGCCTTCGCCCAGCTGCTGCTCTCCGAGATGTGGCGGACCAACCGGGAGTGGCAGCAGACCCTGCGGCTGCTGCGCGGCGAGGCGATCGAGGTGATCGCGGAGACCGTCCGGGCCGGCGTGGCCAGCGGCGACCTCCCCGCCGACCTGGACGTGCGCACGGCCAGCTCGGCGCTGTTCGGCGTCGGCCTGGTGGTCGCCGTGGACTGGCTGGTCTTCCAGCCGGACCGGCCGATCGAGGACGTACAGGACGCCCTGCTGGGCATCGTCCGCCGGGTCGCCCAGACGTAAATCGTTTGAATTGTCCCGCCCGGAGCGGCGAGGCTGGGAGCACCGCCCCCACCGACCCGAGTCCGGAGGACTGTCCTATGCGCCTGCTCCGAGACCTCTGGGCCACGGCACCCCGGGGCCTGGCCCTGGTGGGGCTCCTGATCGTGGTGGGCGCCGCCGGCCAGGCCGCCGCCTCCGCGCTGGCCGGCCCGGTGCTCGTGCACCGGTCCACCGGCTGGTTCGCGCTGCTGGCCGCCGCGCTGGTCGCCGCCGTGGTCACCGACCTGCTGATCGGGCTGCTGATGGCCCGGCTGACCGCCGACTGGTCGGCCGACGTACGCCGCCGGCTGTGCCGGGTGGCGCTCGGGCAGGATCTGCCCACCCTGGAGACCACCCCGGTCGGGGAACTGCTCGACCGGATCGACAACGACGTCTACCAGGTCGGCTCCGAACTGCGGAACACCGGCGTACGCCTCGTCCAGGGGGTCGCCGTCTGCGTGCTCGCCACGGTCAGCGCGCTGTTCGTCTGGTGGCCGGCCGGCGTCGGCATGATCCTGCTGACCGCGCTGCTCGGCGTGCTGCTGCGCCGGCCCACCGCCCGGATCGCCCCGGCCCGGATGGCCGAGGAGGAGGCGTGGTCCGACCTCGCCGCCGTGATGGAGGAGGCGGTGCACGGCCAGGACGACGTCCGGACCAGCCTGGCCCGGCCGTACGTGCTGCGCCTCTACGCGCGGCGCGCGGCCGCGGTGATCCGCCGGGGCGGCACCGTGTTCCGGCTCTCCGCCCGGGTCACCGCGCTGGCCGCCGGCGGGGTCCGGCTCGGCATCGTCGGCGTGGTGCTGGCCGGGGCCTGGGCGCTGTCCACCGGCCGGGTGGACGCCGCCCGGCTCACCGCCATCTGGCTGCTCGTGCTCGCCTTCGGCGCGACCGTCGAGCACATCGCCCGCTGGGTGCCGCACCTGCAGCAGGCGTTCGGCGCGTGGGCGCGGGTGCAGCTGCTCGCCGGCTCCCGCCAGGAACCGGCCGGCGGCGTCACCCCGGTGGACGGTGACCTCTCCGTCCGCGGGCTCACCTTCCGCTACCCGATGGGCGAGGACGACCGCGGGCCGGCGCTGCGCGACGTGCGGCTCACCTTCCGCCGGGGCCGGTCGTACGCCCTGGTCGGCCGGACCGGCTCGGGCAAGTCCACGCTGGCCAAGGTGCTCACCCGGGCGGTGGACGTACCCCGCGGCACGGTCTTCCTCGGCGACACCGACCTGGTGGACCTGGACCTCGAGGCGCTGCGCCGGTGGATCGCCGTGGTGCCCCAGCGCACCGAGATCCTCGCCGGCACGCTCGCCGAGAACGTCGCCCTGTTCGACCCCACCCTGCTCGACGACGCCACCCGGGCGCTGGAGGAGCTGGGGCTGGCCGGCTGGATCGCCGAGCTGCCCGACGGGGTGCACACCCGGCTGGGCGAGGGCGGGCACGTGCTCTCCGCCGGGCAGGAGCAGCTCGTCGCGTTCGCCCGGATCCTGGTCCGGGACCCGCGCGTGGTGATCCTCGACGAGGCGACCGCGCGGCTGGACCCGGTCACCGAGACCCGGGTACGCCAGGCCACCGAGCGGCTGCTCACCGACCGGATCGGCATCGTCATCGCGCACCGGCTCTCCTCGGTGCGCCGCTGCGACGACGTGGTGGTGATGGCCGACGGCGCGGTGCTGGAGGCCGCGCCACTGAGCGAGTCGGTCCGCTTCGCCGAACTGCTCGCCACCAGCCACGCCGGCGCGTACGCCGGTGCCGGCGCCCGGAGCGGCGGGCTCGACCTGCTCGACAGCCCGCCCGAGGCGTGGGACGGGGAACCGGCGGCGGAGGTCGACCGGGTGGACGTACCCCGGCAGGTCGCGGTGGCGCGCACCGACCCGCCGCCGGTGCCGGACCCGCCGCCCGCGCGCACGCTGCGGGAGATCCTGCGGCTGGGCACCAACGACCCCCGGTACGGGCTGGTCTCGGTCGGGCTGTTCGTCGTGATGACCCTGCTCGGGTTGGACGGCTCCGTGCTGCCCTGGCTGTGGGCCGGGGTGGTCGGCGGGGGAGATCCGTGGCTGCCGGCGCTCGGCATCGCCGCCGCACTGCTCGTGGTGCTGCCGCTGCCGTACCTGACCAACCTCTGGTTCCCGCAGTGGTGGATCCGGCAGATGCTGCGGATCAGCGCCCGCCTGGTGCACGGGCAGACCGGGGCGCGCCGGGTCAGCGGGCACACCCCGGCCGAGGTGGTGGCGCAGGGCGGCGACACGGACCGGGTGGTGCAGCTGGCCGACAACCTGATGGACCAGTTCATCTCGCTGGCCATCCTGATCACCATGACCGTGGTGACCGGCAGCTTCGTACCGGCGCTGTTCTTCCTCGGCACCATGGTGGTCTCCGGGCTGGCCGCGACCCTTTTCGCGCCCCGGCTGGAACGGACCGCCCGGGGCACGGTCAAGGCCCGCGCCGCGTTCGCCACCGCTCTGGTCTCCTCGCTCTCCGCCGCCCGTACGGTGAAGCTCGCCGGCGCCACCGGGCCGGTGCTGGCGCATCTCGCGGCGCTGGACACCGTGCGCAGCGACCGGCAGCGCCGGGAGATCGCCATGCAGGTGTGGTCGCGGTCCACGCCCTCCCTGGTCAGCGGCCTGCTGCCGATCGGGGCCTGGGGGCTCTACCTGGCCGGTGGGCTCTCCGCCGGGGCCACCCTGGTGGCCGTCTCCACGCTGGGCGCGGCCCGGTGGTTCGCCTGGACCACCGCCTCGCTGGTCTCCAACTACCCGTCGGCCCGGGTGTGGACCCGGCGGACGGTGGCGATGAGCGGGGTGGGGGTGTACTCGGCGGCGGTGCCCGGGGTGGACCTGGCCGCCGGCACCGCGCCCGCGCCGGAGCCGCCACCGCGGCACCCGCTGCGCCGACTGGAGCTCGCCGGGTTCGGCGCGCTGCACACCGACGGCACCCTGGCGGTCCGGGACGTCGACCTCACCGTGGAACGGGGACAACTGGTGCTGGTCGTCGGGCCGGTCGGCTCCGGCAAGTCGTCGTTGCTCCGGGCGCTCGCCGGGATCGTCCACCACACCGGTGCGCTGCGCTGGAACGGCGAGCCGGTCACCGAGCCGGAGCTGTTCCTCCGCCCCGGCCAGGTCGGCTACGTCGGGCAGCTGCCCCGGGTGCTCTCCGGGACGGTGGCCGACAACATCGCGCTCGGGCACCAGGTGGACGCCGCCGACGCGGTCACCACCGCCCAGCTCGACCACGACCTGGCGGCGGCGGGCGGCGGCCTCGGGCTGCTCATCGGGCACAAGGGCACCCGGCTCTCCGGCGGGCAGCTCCAGCGGTTGGCGCTGGCCCGGGCGCTGGCGCCGCGTACCGAACTGCTGGTCGCCGACGACGTGTCGTCGGCGCTGGACGTCACCACCGAGCTGGCGCTCTGGGCCGCCCTACGGGAGCACGGCGTGACCGTGGTCGGGTCGACCGCCAAGCGGGCCGCGCTGGTCCGTGCGGACCACGTGGTGGTGTTGATCGATGGCACGGTGGCCGCCCAGGGGCCGTGGCGCGACCTCGAATCCCGCTGGTCACACCTGGCGGGCTGAGGCCGGCGCCGCGCCGGGGTGGGTCAGAAGGCACGGGTGTACTGGTCGGGCCAGTGCGGTTCGGCGCCGAGCTTGGCGGCGGCGCGGCGCGGCCAGTACGGGTCGCGCAGCAGCTCCCGGCCGAGCAGCACCAGGTCCGCCGCACCGTCGGCGACGATCTGCTCGGCCTGCTCCGGCTCGGTGAGCAGGCCGACCGCGCCGGTGGGCACGCCCGCGTCGCGCCGGATCCGGGCGGCCAGGGGCACCTGGTAGCCGGGGCCCACCGGGATGCTCGCCGCGGCCGAGACGCCGCCGGTGGAGGTGTCGATCAGGTCCACCCCGGCGCCGGCCAGCTCGGCGGCGAGCGCCACGCTGTCCTCGATGCTCCAGCCGCCGTCCACCCAGTCGGTGGCGGAGATCCGGGTCAGCACCGGCACCGCCTCGCCGACCACGGCGCGGACCGCGCGGGCCACCTCCAGGGTGAGCCGCATCCGGCCGGCCCGGTCGCCGCCGTAGCCGTCGCTGCGGTGGTTGGTCAGCGGGGACAGGAACTCGTGCAGCAGGTAGCCGTGCGCGGCGTGCAGCTCCACGGCGGCGAAGCCGGCGTCGAGGGCCCGGCCGGCGGCGGCGGCGAACGCCTCGACCACCGCCGCGATCCCGGCCTCGTCCAGCGCGGTCGGCCGGCGGTAGTCGGGCAGGAACGGGTCGGCGCCGGGGCCGACCGGGGTCCAGCCGCCCTCGGCGTCCGGCACGCCGCCCCGGTGCCCGGCCCACGGCCGGTACGTCGAGGCCTTGAACCCGGCGTGCGCCAGCTGGACGGCCGGCACCGCGCCCTGCGCGGCGACGAACGCGGTGATCGGCCGCCACGCGTCGACGTGCGCGCCGGACCAGAGCCCGACGTCCTGCGGGCTGATCCGCCCCTCGGGCAGCACGGCGGTGGCCTCGGTGAGGATCAGGCCGGCGCCGCCGACCGCGCGGGAGCCGAGGTGGATCCGGTGCCAGTCGGTGGGCAGGCCGTCCGGTCCGGCGCTGTACTGGCACATCGGGGCCAGCGCGACCCGGTTGGGCAGGGTGACGCCGCGCAGGGTGAGCGGGGTGAACAGGGCACTCATGCGGTGATCCTCCCGGGAGGGGCGGCGGGCCGGAGGTCCGGGTACGTCTCCTGCCGCCTGAGCGACCGGAAACGCACCCGGACGTGCGGGTCAGGCGGGGACGGGCGCCAGCTCCTCGTCGGAGCGGGTCGGCCGCGGCGCGTCGGCGTCGACCAGGTCGCGCTTGCCGGCCGAGTCGTACGCCGCCCGGTCGAGGGTGCCCTCCCGGGCTGCCACGATGGTCGGCACGAGCGCCTGGCCGGCCACGTTGGTGGCGGTGCGCATCATGTCCAGGATCGGGTCGATCGCCAGCAGCAGGCCGGCGCCGGCCAGCGGCAGGCCCAGCGTGCTCAGGGTCAGGGTGAGCATCACGATCGCGCCGGTCAGGCCGGCCGTGGCCGCCGAGCCGACCACCGAGACGAAGGCGATCAGCAGGTAGTCGGTGACGCCGAGGTGCACGCCGAAGACCTGCGCCACGAAGATCGCCGCGAGGGCCGGGTAGACGGCGGCGCAGCCGTCCATCTTGGTGGTGGCGCCGAACGGGACCGCGAAGGAGGCGTACTCGCGGGGGACGCCGAGCCGCTCGACGGAGCGCTGGGTCACCGGCATGGTGCCCACCGAGGAGCGGGAGACGAAGGCCAGCTCGATGGCGGGCCAGGCGCCGGCGAAGAACCGCAGCGGGTTGAGCCGGCCGGCGGCGACCAGCAGCACCGGGTAGACCACGAAGAGCACGAGCGCGCAGCCGACGTAGACGGCGGTGGTGAACTTGGCGAGCGGGGCCAGCAGGTCCCAGCCGTACGAGGCGACGGCGTTGCCGATCAGGCCGAGGGTGCCGATCGGGGCGAGCCGGATGACCCACCAGAGCGCCTTCTGCACGATGGCGAGCACCGAGCGGTTGAGCGTCACGAACGGCTCGGCGGCGTCGCCGATCAGCAGCGCGGCGGCGCCGACGACCAGGGCGAGGAAGACGATCTGCAGGACGTTGCCCTCGACGAACGCGCCGACCGGGTTGGTCGGCACGATGCCGGTGAGGAAGTCGGTCCAGGAGCCGGTCTTCTTCGGCGCGGCGGCGCCGGCCAGGTCGAGGGTGACGCCCTTGCCGGGGTCGGTGAGCAGGCCGAGGCCGATGCCGATGCTCACCGCGATCAGCGCGGTGATGCCGAACCAGAGCAGCGTCTTGACGGCCAGCCGGGCGGCGTTGGCCACGCCGCGCAGGCTGACCACGCTGACCACGATCGCGGTGAAGACCAGCGGCGGCACGGCCAGCTTGAGCAGCTGGATGAAGAGGTGGCCGACGGTGTCGAGGGTGCTGGTCAGCCAGGCGAGGTCGTTGGCGCGGGCGAGGAAGCCGAGCGCCACGCCGAGCACGAGGCCGAGCAGGATCTGCACGGAAAAGGGGAACTTGCGCAGGGCGGAAGCCATGAGAACGCGTCCAAGGTCTGGGTGAGGGTGAACGGGGCAGCGTCAGGAGAGCGGCTGCGCCGGACAGATGCCGCTGGCCTGCCGTCGGAGGTCGACGTACAGGCGCACGGTCAGGTGCCAGACGTTGGTCATCGCCTGCCGACGCTACTCCCAGCGGCTCCCAGCTGGAAGGATCGACTGGCGTGACGCTCCTTACAGCGGAGCCGCCTCGGGCAGCACCTTCCCCGGGTTCAGCACGCCGTGCGGGTCGAACAGCCGCTTGAGCGCCCGCATCAGGTGCAGTTCGTGGTCGTCCTTGTAGTCGGCGATGACCACCCGCTTCGACTGCCCGAGGCCGTGTTCGGCGCTGATGCTGCCGTCCGCCGCCGCCACCGAGTCGTAGATGACGCGGGCGAGGGCGTCGGCGCGGGCGTGGAACTCCTCGTCGGCGCTGCCCGCCGGCTTGCTGAGGTTGTAGTGCAGGTTGCCGTCCCCGAGGTGGCCGTACGTCACGATCCGGATGCCCGGGAGGGCCGCCTCGAGGGCCCGGTCGGTGCGCGCCACGAACGCCGGGATGCGGCCGACCGGCAGGCTGACGTCGTGCTTGAGGCTCGGACCCTCGTGGTTCTGGGCCTCCGAGATGCCCTCCCGCAGCGCCCGGAGGGCGGCCGCCTGCGCCGGTCCGGCGGCGACGACGGCGTCCCGGGCCACGCCCCGCTCGACCGCCTCGCCGAGCGCGGACTCGATCACCGCGTCCAGCTCCGCGCCCGGCGCCGGGTCGCCGAGTTCGACCAGGGCGTACCAGGGATGGTGGTCACCGAACGGGTCGCGGGCCCCGGGGACGTGCCGCAGCACGAACGCCACGCTCTGCCGGGACATGACCTCGAAGGCGGTCAGCCGGTCGCCGGCCAGCTCCCGCAGCAGACCGATCAGGTCGACCGCCGCCGGCGGGTCCGGCAGGGCCACCCACGCCGTCGCCCGGCTCCGCAGCGCGGGGAAGAGCTTCAGGACGGCGGCGGTGATGACACCGAGGGTGCCCTCCGCGCCGATGAACAGCTGCTTGAGGTCGTAGCCGGTGTTGTCCTTCCGCAGCCCGCGCAGCCCGTGCCAGATCCGCCCGTCCGGGAGCACGACCTCCAACCCGAGGGTCAGGTCCCGCATCGTCCCGTAGCGGAGCACCCCAGTCCCGCCCGCGTTGGTCGCGAGGTTGCCGCCGATCGTGCAGCTGCCCTCGGCGCCCAGGGACAGCGGGAAGAGCCGGCCGACGGCCGCCGCGGCGTCCTGGACCGACCGCAGGACCGCGCCGGCCTCCACGGTGATGGTCTGGTTGGCCATGTCGAGGTCGCGGATGCGCCGCATCCGGGTCAGGGAGAGCACCACCTGACGGCCGGAACCGTCGGGTACCGCCCCGCCGCAGAGTCCGGTGTTGCCGCCCTGCGGCACCACCCCGACGCCCGCCTCGGCGCAGCGCGCGACGACCGCGGCCACCTCGTCGGTGCTGCCCGGCCGCACCACGGCCGCGGCCCGTCCCCGGTACGCGCCGCGCCAGTCGGTGAGGTAGCCGGCCATGTCGCCCGGGTCGGTGAGCACCGCGGCGCTGCCGACCACCTGCCGCAGCCGGTCGACGAGGTCCGCCGTCACCACGCCCTCCCGCCGTCGACGAGGACGGCGCCCGACCCGCTGTCCGACCCGCTCACGGCCTCCACGCTAGGAGCCCGGGGCGATGCCTGTCCAAGTCCGGCCCGACATGGCGGGATACCGTCCGGGCATCGCCGGTCACCCGAGCAGCATGGCGATCCCGACCAGCACGGGCACGGAGAGCACGGTGGTGAGCAGCACGACGTCCCGCGCCAGCAGGGTGCCCCGGTCGTAGGACGAGGCGTAGACGAAGACATTCTGCGCGGTCGGCAGGGCCGAGGTGACCGTCACCGCCAGCAGCGCCACGCCGGAGAGGCCGGCGGCCCACCGACCGAGCGCGTAGGCCAGGGCCGGCTGGGCGACCGCCTTGAGCGCCACCGCCAGCCACACCCGGGGGGCGCTGCCGCCGGCCGCGGGGCGGGGTGCGCCGTGCAGGCTCATGCCGTACGCCAGCAACGCGGCGGGGACGGCCAGCGCGGCGATGAGCTCCACTGGCTTCAGCACCGGCGCGGGCAGCTCCACGCCGACGGCCGCGATCAGCACACCGAGGCCGCAGCCCAGCACGACCGGCGTCCGGAGCGGCTGGGTGAGCAGCCGCCATCCGGGCACGGCCTCGCCCGCCGGGCGGGAGCCGGCCAGCACCGCCAGCCCGACCGGGGCCATCACCATCACCTGGAACAGCAGCACCGGGGCCACGAACGACGCGTCGCCGAGGACGTAGACGGAGATGGGGATGCCCAGGTTGCCGGCGTTGACGTAGGAGGAGGCGAGGGCGCCGACGGTCAGCTCGGCAGCCGGACTCCGCCACCGCCACCGGGCCAGCGCCACGTACAGCAGGGCGCTGAGCAGGGCGCTGCCCCCGGTCGCCACGAGCGGGGCGGACAGCAGTGCCGCCGGGTCGGCCCGGGCGAGCGTGAGCAGCAGCAGCGCGGGCGTCGCCACGAAGTAGGACAGCCGCGACAGCACCGGGCCGGCGTCGGGGCCCAGCGTGCCGGTCCGGCCGAGGAGCCAGCCGACGGCGATCACCGCGATCAGGGCGGCGCCGAGTTCAGCTACCAGCTGCTCCAGGCCAA
>NZ_JBSGJR010000129.1:0-13213 GCF_053605645.1 Micromonospora sp. NPDC003776 | reverse complement strand
GCGCGGGGCCTCCATCAACGTGGCCGCCTGATCCGCTCGCAGGACGGTGGGCAGCTCACGGCGTGCCCGGGGACTGGCCAGGGGGGCGGCCACGTCGGTGGGAAGCAGGCCGGCGCGATGCGCCCAGGCGGTGAACGTCCGGGCCGAGGCGGCCCGACGGGCCAGGGAGGTGCGGGCCGCCCCCATGGTCCGCTGTTTCGCCAACCAGCTCCGCAGCACCGTCAGGTCCAGCTCCGCCAGCTCCCCGCAGCCCATCCGCACGGCGTGGTCGAGCAGGGAGACCAGATCGGTGACGTACGCCCGCACGGTGTGCGCCGACCGGTTGCGGACCCGGGCCAGGTGGTCGGCGAAGTCGTCCACCGCCTCGCGCATCGCCGGCGGCAGCGCCTCGTGGACCGCCCGGGTGCCGCTCACCGCCACCTCCGACCGCACTCAACCGGCCGGGTATCGGCGCATCGGTCGGCCCCGGCGTCCAGACCGGTGCCGGAAAATCTACCGGCCTCGGCATCCGGGCCGGTGCCAGGGAACCGGCCGGGCCGGCTGGCCCCTGCGTCCGAGCCGGCGCCGGGAGACCCGTCGCACCGGTTGCGGCCGGGCCGGACGCTGCTGTCGGCGGACACCGACCCAGCCTACGGCGTGCGTGTCGATCCGGCCGTCGTCGCCGCCGGGGTGCAGGACACCGTCCTGCTCGGCGTCCTCGGCACCGCGCCCGGGGGGCAGGGTCGTGCCCGGCGTGCTCCCGCTGGCCGGCCGCGACCTGCTCCGGGTCTCCGCCAGCCGGTCCCGGGCGCCCGCTCTCGCGTCCATGGAGAGGGGACCCAGGCCTGGCGCAAGACCTCCCGGCCAGCCCCCTGGAACCGATCTGCCGCGGCGGCACCCGTCCCGGCGTTCGGGCCGCGCGGCGACTCAGCCGCGGCCGTCCGGCCGCCCATGGGCCGGCTCCCCGCCGCTGCTCTCCAAGGCCGCGCGGTACGGGGTGGCAGAACCGGGGCTGGACAGGGGAAACTGTTCCTACGAAAAGGACGGTGGTGGGCGCTCCGGGCGGGACGACTGCCGGGCCGCCGACGCTGCCGGTACAGGCGCCTCCCGCACCGTGGGAGCGGTCGGGGCGGTGAGCGAGGACGCGCGTCCCCAGGGACGGCGCGAAAGGGTGATTGGCGAGTCGGACGGAACGGGGCGTCGAACCCAGGGAAGTGGCGCCCACGGGAGGAAGGGGACCGGACGTGGGTGTGGATGCCGTCCTCTACCGGCTGGTGCGCGCCGGACCTGCCCGTCGCCGCCCGTCGTACGTCGCCTCAGAAGTGGTGGCGGATCCCGACGACGTCCTGCTGGACCTGCTCAAGCGAGTGCGCGGCGGAGGCCGTACGCCTCTGCTGGACCGCGTCGACCCGCTCGGCGAGCTGGTGGTGGGCGCCGGGTCCGCCGCGCAACTGCTCGCCGAGTTGCGCTGCCTGGCCGAGGTGGCCGGGGCGCCGGCGGAGGTCCAGCACGTCCGGCGACTCGTGTTGCTCGCCTGGCGCTGCCTGAACACCCGGGACGTCGAGATCCGCTTCGAGGGCGACTGACTCAGCCACCCCGGCCCGACCCGACGGGTGCGGACGGCGCCAGGGCGTACCCGCCGTCGCGGCGGACCACCAGGCCCAGTTCCTCCAGCATGGACAGCTTTCGCATGGCGGTGCGCAGGGTCGGTCAGCGGCGGGGCCTGGTCGACCAGGTGGGCGGTGTGGTGGGCGAGCACAGCTTCCCGCAGGTCGCGGGAGGCGGCTTCGGTGCCGGGGTGATCGGCGCCGTGGCAGCGCTTCAGCGCGCGGCGTACCTGCCGAGCCTTGAAACAAGGGAAGTATTCATCCACCGGGGCCTCCGCGGCCCCTGCGTCGGCGGCAGCTAAAAGCTAGCAGCGAGGATCGTTCTGGCCACGTCAGGAAGATCACCCGTGGTGTCGTGTCAGTGCTTCCATGCGATGTCGACCGTTGACGGATCGAAGTACGAGCTGCCCGGCGTCCAGCCGCGCGGCCGGCCCTTCCGCGTCCGGTGGACCGTCACCGTCACCAGCGTGTCGACGACCGCCCGGCGCCGGTGCAGGTCGAGCGCCTCCCACGCCTTGCCCGGGTCAGCCACACCGATGAGCCCCGTCAGCGCGTCACTGTGGCCGGCGGTGGCCAGCTGGTCCTCGACCTCGGCGAGCCGGCGCCGCAGCCGCTCCGAGCCCTCGCGCAGCTGCTGGACGTCGATCGCGCCGTCGGCGTACGCGGCGGCCAGGCCGTTGAGCCGTTCGCGCATCGCCGTCGCGTCCAGCTGGAGCGCGCCGGAGTCGGGCCGCGCCGGTCCGGCGAGCAGGTCGGCGACGTCGGGCCGCGACAGCCGCTCGACGACGATCGCGCCGACGTACAAGTCCAGCTCTTCCGCATTGCGACTGATGCACTTGCCGGCCTTGCACACGTACGACGGGACCGCGCGGGCGCTGCTCGCGGCCAGCGTGGCGCGTACCGGTGTCCCGCACACGCCGCAGAGCGCCAGCCCGGACAGCAGCCATCGGCGGGCCGACGACCACTGCGTCCGCCGGCCCGGGTGGGTCAAAACCGACACGAGCGCCCGCCATCGGTCCTCATCGACGAGCGGCGGCCACGCGGCCGGCCCGACGACCTTCCTGCGGTGCTCCCGTAGCCCGGCGTTCCGGGCGCGCAGCAGCACCTTGCGAAGCTCGTTCGCGGTCCACGGCCGCCCGGTCGACGTGACCATGCCTCGCGCGTTCATCTCGGTGGCCTGCCCGCGCAGGCTGGCGCCGGACAGGATCGCGTCGGTGGCCTCAGCGACCGCCCGGGCCTCGTCCGGCCGCAGCGTCACGCCGTCCGGCTCGTAGCCGTACGGCCGCCGGCCGCCGCCCCACCGGCCATCAGCGGCGGCTTGGAGCTTCGCGCGCTGCTGCCGCTCGACTTGGTGCTCCACCTCGTACCGGGCCACAGCGCCAAGCTGGCGGGCGACCATGCGGCCGCTCGGCGTGCTCAGGTCGAGCGGACCGACCTTGACGGTGTACGTCGGCACGCCCCGTGGCTCGCAGGCCGAGATGTACTCCTCCAGCTCGATGGGGGAGCGGTGCAGCCGGTCTGTGTGCCAGGCGAGTACGGCGTCGATGCGAGCGGCAGCGATGTCGTCGAGCATCCGTCGGTACGAGGGGCGCGGCTTGCCGCTATACGCGGATAGATCGTTGTCGCTGTATACGTGGGCTGCCGTCAGGCCATGCCGCGAGGCCAGCTCGCGGCAGTCGTCCTCTTGGCGGGCGACGCCGAGGCCGCCCCCCTCGCGGTCCCGGCTAATCCGGACATAGATCGCAGCGCGCGTCATGTCGATGAGTATGGCATGAGTTGATATTCGCCGAATCGAACGCCGACCCGTACTTGGGCAGGGTGGCCGGGAGCAGGTTGAGGGTGATCCGCCGGTTCGGCCATTTCTGGCCGGAGTTGACGATGGCGGCCCGGACCCGGTCGCGGGCCTCGTGCAGGGCCGTGTCGGGCAGCCCGGAGATGACCACGCCCGGCAGCCCGGGTGCGAGGTCCGCCTCCACCTCCACGACGTGGCCGGTCACGCCGACCAGGCCGACGCAGAGCACCTTCGCGTAGCTCATGGTCAGAAGGCGCCCTTCAGGTGTTCGACGCGGGCCGGACCGGCGTCGGGCAGCCGGACGGAGAGCACGTCGAAGCGGACCTCCTCGGCGGTCGTGCCGGTCTCGGCCAGCCAGCGCGCGGCGAGGCCGCGCAGGCGCCGGACCTTCGCCGGCACGACTGCCTCCGGCGTCCTGTGGACGACCGGACGGCCTGTGGACGGGCACACGATCATGGGGCGGCTGTGCTAACCGACCCGGTGGGTCGCCGGGCGTACCGGGATCGAGCAGCGCAGACGCCGGGCTGGGCCGGATGGCGCGGGTGGGTCCGGTGGCATACCGTGCCGGTCGTGGACGGACGACGGAGCTTTCCCGAGGATCAGCAGGGGCCGCGTTGGGGCGACCACGCGTACGCCGAACCGGACTGGCGTGCGGCCGGCGAGCCGCGCTACCGCGACGACGACGTCCGCGCCCCGGAGCAGCGCACCGGTGAGGGCCGGTACGGCGACTCCGGCCGCTTCGGCGTGGCCGAGCCGCTGGATGACGGCGGCGAGGGCTGGCGTTCGCGCCGGGCGGACGATCCTTCGGAGATCTCCGGCGAGCTGCCGGGCGAGCGTGTCGGCCGCCGGGCGGCCCGCGAGTCCGACGACGGGCACGGTGGCGTCGCCCGGGACGGCGGAGTGGACGCGCTGCGCTCCGGCCCGCTGGGGGGTTACCCGGTCGTCGAGCCGGCCCGCCCCGCCGAGCCCACCCTCGCTGCGCCGGCACCGGTCACCGTCGGTGGCCATCCGGGCTACGGTGCGGCCACCCCGCTGACCGTCGGTGAGCGGCCCGGCTCCCCGCCGGGCGAGTCCGGGTTCGCGCCGCACCCGTTGGAGATGCCGACCGGCCCGATGCCGTCGGTGGCGCCCCGGCTGGACGTGCCGCCGCCGGGCGACGGGGTTTACCGGACCCGCCGGCCCGCTCTCGCGGTGCTGCTGGCGGTGCTGGTCCTGATCATGGAGATCCCGGCGCTGCGGGTGCTGGCGTACGGCCTGACCGGTGATCCGGTCTCCGCCTCGCACGTCGTGGTGGGCACGTTCCTGGTGGTCGGGCTGCCGATCTTCGGCACCGGCCTGTACGGGCTGCGCACCGGCGGGCTGGCGCTCGCCGACGGCAGCCGGGGCTGGCTCCGGCCGCCGACGGCGTACCTGACCGTCGGCCTGGTGCTCTTCGTCGCCGCCGCGCTCGCCGCCCGCTGACCGCCACCCGGCCGACGGCGCCGGCCGCCGTCGCGCTCGGCCCACCGGCCTCCGGGCGATGATCCGCTCGACCTGCGGCGAATCGCGGTCCGGCAAGGCTTGATCTACTCGACCTGCGGCATATCGCGGTCTCGGCGAACCGGGAGGGCCCGAGATTCGGCACCCGGAGCCGATCATGACGCCGGCCCGACCGCGGGCCCGGGCAGCGGCTTGAGCGCCGCCCCGGACGCGTGAGCCGAGGGCCAGGCCGAGCGCCGGCCCGGACGGTGGGCCGAGGGCCCAGGCCGAACGCCGGCCCCAGCACCGGCCGCAGTCGGGCCGAATTGCCCTGGAATGGGGTGTTCCCGCACCCCGGGACCGGGGCGCGGGGGAGGGGCGTACACTGGTCGACTGGCGACCGCCGTGCGCGGTCGACCTCGCGTGCCCTCTCCACGGACCTCTCGTGGGGCGACGGCCTCCCTGGTCCCGATCCCGATCGGGCCCACCATGGCTGACGACCGGGCGCCAGGCGTCCGGCCGCCGGCCGGACGGACAACCAGGGACGACTAGGAGTACCCACCATGGCCGTCGTGACCATGCGCCAGCTGCTGGAGAGCGGTGTCCACTTCGGGCACCAGACCCGGCGCTGGAACCCGAAGATGAAGCGCTTCATCTTCACCGAGCGCAACGGTATCTACATCATCGACCTGCGCCAGACCCTCGACTACATCGAGAAGGCGTACGACTTCGTGCGCACCACCGTCGCCGGTGGCGGCAGCATTCTCTTCGTCGGCACCAAGAAGCAGGCCCAGGAGGCCATCGCCGAGCAGGCGACCCGGGTCGGCCAGCCGTACGTCAACCACCGCTGGCTCGGCGGCATGCTGACCAACTTCCAGACGGTGTACAAGCGGCTCCAGCGGATGAAGGAGCTGGAGGCCCTGGGTGACCTGAGCGGCACCGCCGCCGGTTACACCAAGAAGGAGACCCTGCAGCTCTCCCGCGAGAAGGACAAGCTGACCAAGACCCTCGGTGGTCTGCGGGACATGCAGAAGCTCCCGGCCGCGGTCTGGGTGGTCGACACCAAGAAGGAGCACATCGCCGTCGACGAGGCCCGCAAGCTGGGCATCCCGGTGATCGCGGTGCTCGACACCAACTGCGACCCGGACGAGGTCGACTTCCCGATCCCGGGCAACGACGACGCCATCCGCTCGGCCGAGCTGCTGACCAAGGTCGTCGCCGCCGCCGTCGCCGACGGCCTGATCGCCCGTTCCGGCCGGGGCCGCGGCACCGACGAGAAGCCCGAGCCGGGCCAGGTCGGCGCCGACGAGCCGCTGGCCGAGTGGGAGCGCGAGCTGCTCGAGGAGCCGAAGAAGGGCGACGAGCAGCCGGCGACCGCCGCCGCGGAGTGATCGCGCCGTCGCGTCCCCACCGTCCGATTTCCCGGTCGGTGGGGCGCGACGGGTACGCCGGGCACAACCGGCCCGGATCCGGGTAACCCGGCAGCCAGACCATCCCACGCAGTCACAGACACCGAAGAGAGAGTCATGTCCAACTTCACCGCCGCGGACGTCAAGAAGCTCCGCGACCTCACCGGCGCCGGCATGATGGACTCCAAGAAGGCGCTGACCGAGGCCGAGGGCGACTTCGACAAGGCCATCGAGATCCTGCGCGTCAAGGGCGCCAAGGACGTCGGCAAGCGGGCCGGCCGCACCGCCGCCAACGGTCTGGTCGCCCACTCCGGCACGTCGCTGCTGGAGCTCAACTGCGAGACCGACTTCGTCGCGAAGAACGAGGCCTTCATCGCCCTGGCCCAGCAGCTGGTCGAGCACGGCGAGAACAGCGGCGCGACCAACGCCGAGGAGCTGCTCGCCAGCAGCATCGACGGCAAGCCGGTGGCCGACCTGATCCAGGAGCAGTCCGCCAAGATCGGCGAGAAGCTGGTGCTCAACCGCTTCGCCAAGCTGGACGGCACCACCGCGGTCTACCTGCACCGCAAGAGCCAGGACCTGCCGCCGGCCGTCGGCGTGCTGGTGCAGTACGCCGGCAAGACCGACGAGGCCGCCGACGCCGACGCCCGTGGCGTGGCCATGCAGATCGCCGCCATGCGGCCGAAGTACCTGACCCGCGACGAGGTGCCGACCGACGTCGTCGAGTCGGAGCGGCGCATCGCCGAGCAGACCGCCCGCGAGGAGAACAAGCCCGAGGCGGCGCTGCCGAAGATCGTCGAGGGCCGGGTCAACGCCTTCTTCAAGGACTTCGTCCTGCTCGAGCAGTCCTCGGTCGCCGACAACAAGAAGACGGTGAAGCAGGTGCTGGCCGACGCCGGCATCGAGGTCACCCGCTTCTTGCGGTTCGAGGTCGGCCAGGCCTGAGCCGCCGTACCGGGCGCATGACGCGCCCGGGGGGCAGGGTAAACGTCGACGAGGAGGCCGCCGGTGTACGTGACAGGCACCGCGGCCTCCTCGTCACATAGGGTCGGCAACGGCAGTTACGCGGTTCGCGGCGCCCACGGGGTGCGCGACGGAAGGGGCGGGGCGGATGACGCAGGTTGTGAGTGACCGGAGCCTGGCGGCGGACGATCCGACCGCGCCACCGCCCGGCCGGGCCCGCCGAGTGGTGCTGAAGCTCTCCGGTGAGGTCTTCGGGGGCGGCGCCATCGGCGTCGACCCGGACGTCGTGCAGGCCATCGCCCGGCAGATCGCCACCGTGGTACGCCGGGGCGTGCAGGTCTCCGTGGTGGTCGGCGGCGGCAACTTCTTCCGCGGCGCCGAGTTGCAGAAGCGCGGCATGGACCGGGCCCGCGCCGACTACATGGGCATGCTCGGCACGGTGATGAACTGCCTGGCCCTCCAGGACTTCCTGGAGAAGGAGGGCATCGAGACCCGGGTGCAGAGCGCGATCACGATGGCCCAGGTCGCCGAGCCGTACATCCCGCTGCGGGCGATCCGGCACCTGGAGAAGGGCCGTGTGGTCATCTTCGGCGCGGGCGCCGGCATGCCGTACTTCTCCACCGACACCGTCGCCGCCCAGCGGGCGCTGGAGATCCGCGCCGACGTGGTGCTGATGAGCAAGAACGGCGTGGACGCGGTCTACACCGCCGACCCCCGGGTCGACCCGACGGCGAGCAAGCTCGACTCCATCACCTTCTCCGAGGTGCTGCGCCGCAACCTGCGGGTGGCCGACGCCGCGGCGTTCAGCCTCTGCATGGAGAACGGCCTGCCGATGCTGGTCTTCGGCGCCCAGGGCGACGACACCATCGTCCGGGCCGTCGGCGGTGAGAAGATCGGCACGCTGATCACCGCCTGATCGGCCCGTCCCGGCCGCAGCGGTCCTCCGACACACCAGCACCAGCACAGCCCACGACGAGCGACAGAAGGAGGCGAGGAGACCGGTGATCGACGACACCCTCCTCGAGGCAGAGGAGAAGATGGAGCGTGCCATCGAGCACGCCAAGGAGGAGTTCGGCGGGATCCGCACCGGCCGGGCCAACGCCGCGATGTTCTCCCGGATCCTCATCGACTACTACGGCAGCCCGACCCCGCTGCCCCAGATGGCCTCCATCGCGGTTCCGGAGCCGCGCATGGTGCTCATCAAGCCGTACGACAACTCGCAGCTGGGCGCCATGGAGCGGGCGATCCGCGACTCCGACCTCGGGGTGAACCCGAACAACGAGGGCAACCAGCTGCGCATCCTGCTCCCGCAGATGACCGAGGAGCGGCGCCGCGAGATGATCAAGGTCGCCCGGCACAAGGGTGAAGAGGCCAAGGTCGCCGTCCGGAACATTCGCCGCAAGGGCAAGGAAGAGCTGGACCGCCTGGTCAAGGACGGCGAGGTCGGCGAGGACGAGGGTCGCCGCGCCGAGAAGGACCTGGACGACCTGACCCAGCGCTTCGTCGCCAACGTCGACGAGCTGGTCAAGCACAAGGAGAACGAGCTGCTCGAGGTCTGAGCGACCGTAGTACCGCCGGCACCGGTGTGCCGCCGCCCCGTCCACGACGAACTCCAGCTCGGCTGGTGGCCGTGATCCGGCCGCCGGGTCGGGTTGATCGGTGAAGGCCGGCCTGACGCCGCGTCCGCCGGCTGGAGCCGTCCGGGGTGGCGGGCCCGGTGCCGTCGTCGATCCGGGGCCATCGTCCGCCGTGCCGGGTTCCCGGGTGCAGTAGGCTCGGCACGATTCCCGACCACCACCGGGTGAACGGCGGGGATCGGCCGGCCGTCGGGTCGGTCAACCGGAGCAGTCGCGCCTGTAGGGGATGGTCTTGGTCTTGCGTCATGTGGTGGCACTCGTACCGTCTTCCGGTGCGTGATGTCCCACCCCGACCCCTACGGCGCCACGGAGCCGGGCGGCTGGGACCGCCCGGAGCGCCCGCTGCCCTGGCCGGAGACCGACCTCGAGCCCGGGCCCTGGCAACCGGCCGGCCCTGAGGCGTACGCCGGACCGTACGGCCGTCCCCAGCCCGTGGCCGACCGGTACGGGCGGCCGGGTGACCGGTACGCCGGGCCGCGCGACCGCCGCCCCTACGAGGATTCCCGCGGCCGCGGCTGGCGGGACGAGCCGCAGCACGACGAGCGGAGCCCCCGCGAGCCCGGGAATCGCGACGCGGACCGGGCCTACGCCGGCCACGGCGGACCGCGCGACCACGGCTACGCCGACCTCCGCGAGCGCGGGTTCGACGCCGGCCCGCGCGGTCGCGACGCCGACCGTAGCCACGGCCCGGATCCCCAGGGCTACGACGCCGACCCGCGCGAGCGCGGCTACGACCCGGATCCGCGCGACCGGGGCCACGACGACCCCCGCGACCGCGGCCAGTGGATCGACCGGCGCGGTGGGCCCGGCGGGGACGACGAGTACCCCACCGCCCAGATCGCCCCGGTCCGGGACGAACCGACCGCCCAGATCGCCCCGGTCCGGGACGAACCGACCGCCCAGCTCGCGGCGGTCCGCGACGAACCCGACCCGGAGCCGCCAGCTGGCCGCCGTGGACGCGGCCGGCGCCGGGCCAGCGCGGACCGGCCGCCGACCGCGCAGCCGGCGACGGGCCGTGCCGGCCGCAACCTGCCGGCCGCGATCGGTGTGGGGCTGGCCCTCGGCGCGGCGATCGTCGTGCCGCTCTTCTTCTACCTGCCGGCGTTCCTGGCGGTGATCGCCGCTGCGGTGGGGATCGGGATCTGGGAGATGGCCCGGGCGGTCCGCCGCAGCGGCGCCCACCCGCCGCTGGTGCCGCTGGTCGCCGGCGGTGTGATCACCGTGGGGCTGGGCTGGTTCGCCGGGCCGGACGCGCTCAGCCTCGGCCTGCTGGTCACCGTGCTGGGCACGATGATCTGGCGGCTCGGTGACGGCCCCGGCAACTATCAGCGGGACCTGACCGCGGCCACCCTGATCGCCGTCTACGTGCCCTTCCTCGGCGGGTTCGCGGCGATGCTGGCCGCCGCGCCCGGTGACGGGCACCTGCGGGTGCTGGTCACCCTGGTCGCCGTGGTGCTCTCCGACACCGGCGGGTACGCGGCCGGCGTCGCCTTCGGCAAGCACCCGATGGCCCCCACGATCAGCCCGAAGAAGTCCTGGGAGGGCTTCGGCGGGTCGGTGACCGCGGCCGCGGCCGGCAGTGCCCTGCTGCTCTGGCTGCTCCTCGACGTGGCCCCCTGGTGGGGCGCGCTGTTCGGGGTGGCGATCTCCTGCGCGGCCGTCCTCGGTGACCTCGCCGAGTCGATGATCAAGCGGGACCTCGGCGTCAAGGACATGAGCAACCTGCTGCCCGGGCACGGTGGCCTGATGGACCGGCTCGACTCGATCCTGTTCGCGGTACCGACCGCGTATCTGCTGCTCGCGGTCTTCGTCCCACTGGCGGGCTGAGGGATGAATCACGTCCGCGGACGATCATCCGCCGGCCGGTCGGGGCCGATTCGGCACCTACGGACGGGTGCGTCCCGCTCAGGGCGTGTCAGACTGGACGCGCCATGACGAGCCTCCCCGTGATCCCCGTGGACCCCGACGCCCGCGGCCGCCGGCCCGCGATGCCACCCCGTCACCTCGCCGACCTGGACCTGCCGGGCCGGCAGGCGCTCGTCACCGAGCTGGGCGAGCCGGCGTTCCGCGCCAAGCAGGTCTCCAACCACTACTTCGGTCGCCTGGTACGCGACCCGGGGCGGATGACGGACCTGCCGGCGGCCACCCGGGAGCGGCTGGCCGGGACGCTGCTTCCCACGCTGCTCACCCCGGTACGCGAGCTGGCCTGCGACGACGGCGCCACCCGCAAGGCGCTCTGGCGGCTGCACGACGGCTCGCTGGTGGAGAGCGTGCTGATGGGCTACCCGGACCGGGTCACCGTGTGCATCTCCAGCCAGGCGGGCTGCGGCATGGCGTGCCCGTTCTGCGCCACCGGCCAGGCCGGGCTGACCCGCAACCTCTCCACCGCCGAGATCGTCGACCAGGCCGTCTACCTCGCCGGCGTGGCCGCGTCGGGCGCGGTGGCCGGCTCACCGCCGCGGCTGTCGCACGTCGTGTTCATGGGCATGGGCGAGCCGCTGGCCAACTACTCCCGGGTGGTGGCGGCGATCCGTCGGCTGGTCGCGCCGGCCCCGGAGGGGCTCGGCCTGTCCCAGCGGCACATCACCGTTTCCACGGTCGGCCTGGTCCCGGCCATCCGCCGACTGGCCAGCGAAGACCTCTCGGTGACCCTTGCGTTGTCGCTGCACGCCCCCGATGATGAGCTGCGCGACGAACTCGTCCCGGTCAACCAGCGCTGGAAGGTGTCCGAGGTGCTGGACGCGGCATGGGACTACGCGGCCACGACGGGCCGTCGCGTGTCGATCGAGTACGCGATGATCAAGGACGTGAACGACCAGCCGTGGAGAGCCGATCTGCTCGGGCGGCTGCTGGCCGGCAAGCTGGCCCACGTGAACCTCATCCCGCTCAACCCGACTCCGGGCAGCCGCTGGGACGCCAGCCCGAAGCCGGTCGAGCGGGAGTTCGTCCGGCGGTTGCGCGACGCCGGGGTGTCGACCACGGTGCGGGACACCCGGGGGCGCGAGATCGACGGCGCGTGTGGGCAGCTGGCCGCCGCCGAGGACAGGGACACCGACCCGCGCACCGCGACGGCGTAGCGGTACGAGACCAGGAGACATAGTGGCGAGTCAGGGTCAGCGTTTCCGGCGTAAGGCGCTCCGCCGGGGCTACAAGGTCGACGAGGTCGACGCCTTCCTCGACCGGGTCGAGGCGACACTCGCCGGTCAGCCGGTCGGCGCCCCCGTGGCCTCCCAGGAGGTCCACGACGTCGTCTTCCGGGTCCGCTTCAACGGCTACGACGAGTGGCAGGTCGACCTGCACCTCGACCGGGTCGAGCGGCAGCTGGCCGAGCTCGAGGAGCGCGGCGGGATGGCGGGCGGACGCGGCGGCGACCCGCGCATGGCGGACCGGCTCGGCCCGCCGATGCGCGACGACCGTGGCCTCTCGCCCGTACCGCAGCCCCCGATGCCGCCCCGACAGATGCCGGCGCAGGCCGGACCGCCCGCCGACCGCTACGGGGGCGGCCGCTACGACGAGCCCACGGGCGCCTTCGCCGCGGGTGGGTACGAGGGCCGCCGGGTGAACTACGAGCCGCCGCGTGGTCCGGGCGGTCCCGGCCCGATGGGACCCGGTGGCCCCGGCCCGATGGGTCCGGGCGGTCCGGGCCCGATGGGTCCGGGTGGCCCCGGCCCGATGGGGCACGGCGGCCCGCCGTCGCGTGGCCTTCCGCCCGGACCGGGCGGCTACGGCCAGGACGACCGCCCGGGGGGTTACGGGCAGGACGACCGCCCGGGCGCCTACGGCCAGGACGACCGCCAGGGCGGCTACGGGCAGGAGGAGCGGTTCGACGGGTTCGAGGCCGGCCGGCGCGGTCGCACCGACATGACGGCCGAGATCCGGATGCCCGAGCGGGATCTGCGGGACCTGCGCCGCGGTCCGGCCGGTCCGCCGCCGCAGCAGGGCTACGGCCCGGGCCCCGACCAGGGCTACGGCCCGGGCCCCGACCAGGGCTACGGGCCCGGTCCCGGCATGCCCGGCCCGCCGCCGATGGTCGGCCCGCCGATGGTGGGTCCGCCGATGGCCGGTCCGCCCGGCAGTGACCTCTACCGGGTCGACCAGATCCGGCGCAGCTTCCAGGTGCGCCGCTTCGGCAGCGGGTACGACCCCGACCAGGTCGACCGGTTCTTCGAGACCCTGCTCGGCGGCATGCAGGGGCGCAACCCGATGCCGGTGAACCCGAAGGACCTGGACACGCTGCGCTTCGGGCTGGTGCCCGGCGGCTACTTCGAGGCCGAGGTCGACGCCGCGCTCAAGGACGTGCAGGACATCCTCCTGGGTCGGTGATCCGACCAGGACGACGACGAGGGCCCGCCCCCGGAAGGGGGCGGG
>NZ_JBSGJR010000128.1:0-13324 GCF_053605645.1 Micromonospora sp. NPDC003776 | reverse complement strand
CCCACCGGCGGGCCACCGCCGCCCTCCTGAGCGACCTCCTCAGCGGGCGACGCTCGACGACGGACACGGGCAGAGGCCCGGGCATTCCGCCCGGGCCCCTGCGCGTCGTCCGGGGTCAGCCGCAGTGCTCGAACGGGCTCTCGTACCACTGGCTGTCGTAGGAGCCGCCCCACATGATGCACTTACCCGGCGCATAGACCTTGACCGGGCCGGCGTAGTAGTGGTAGTAGCCAGAGTCGACCTTCCCGGGCGAGCCGTACGCCTGCACAACCGCTCGTACCCACGCACTGTTGCCCGCCGCTCCGGTCTTCCAGGTCACGACGCAGTTGGTGCTGCCGTCGTAGAACAGGTAGGTGACCGCGCTGGAGCCGTAGGAGTGGCTGTCGATGACGCGGTTACTGCCTCCCCCGCAGGCCTCGTAGGGCGTGGACGCCGCCATGGCGGGGCTGCTCAGGCCGACCGACGCCGCCAGCGCGGCCGTCGTGCTGAGCGCGAGGGTCGCACTTCGCTGAATGATGCCCACTCGGAGATGCCTCCTGATCATGTCGACGAGATGATCAGGGTAGCCGTGGGTGACCACGAGCCGGGAGGCGCGATGATGCCGTCTCACGCTGCTGCGACTGGCGTCGCACGAGACAACCCGCGCGACGCCGGTGCTGTTTCCGCGCCGTCACCTGGAGCGCATGACCGCCGCCATCTCGTACCGCCGGCAGGTGTTCCGCGCGAGGCGTTTCCCCGTCCTGCAGGATCGCTCCACCTGGTCGACGTCTTCCTCCGGCGACGATGTTCATGGCGAGGGCCCGCATATGTCCGGCGTCATTGCGGTACGTACACCGTCGCACGTAGACCGTCCGCTCAGTCGGCGCTCAGGATCAACCTGCGGCGGTATCGGTCAACCGAGCAAGTTCCGTACCGGCGATTCGTTGCACGCTGGGGTCGGGATCACTGCTGTGCTGGTGGAGGATGTCGCCGCGCTGGGCATCGTGGTCCGCGGCAGCGGGTTCGCCTTTCGGAAGGTGGTGGTGAAGACCGACCAGCAGCGGGCGACCGGCGCGGCGTTCGCCACCTCGTCGGTGCTCACGCCATTCTTCCTCGGCACGGTCGCCGGTGGAATCGCCTCCGGGCGGGTGCCCGCCCACGGACACGGCAACCCCGTGACGAGCTGGGTCAACCCGACATCCCTGCTCGGCGGGGTGCTCGCGATCGGGTGTGCGCGTTCGTCGCCGCGGTGTTCCTCACCGCCGAAGCCCGTACCCACGCAAACGCCCGCCAGGAGCGCTGGTTCCGCCGTCAGGCCCAGGCGAGCGCCGTGGCGACCGGCGCCGTAGCGCTGGCGGGCATCGCCATCCTGCACGCCGACGCCGGGCGCTTGTTCTCCGGGCTGACCGGCCGCGGCCTGCTCCTCGTGCTGGTCTCCGCGGCATGCGGGCTGGCCAGCATCGCACTGCTGCACCGCGCGGCACCCAGGGTGCTGCAGGCGCTCGCCGTCAGCGCGGCCGGCACAGTGGTGGTCGGCTGGGCCGTCGCGCAGTACCCGTACCTGCTAGGCACCCACCTACGCATCGACGAGGCCGCCGCTCCCGACGCCACCCTGGCGTCGCTCACCCTCGTCGCCGCCGCGGCGCTCCTGCTCGTCGTGCCGGCCATGGCGCTGCTGTTCGTCCTGCACCAACGCGGTCGTCTGGACACCGCCTGACTCAGTTCACGCGTCGGCAGCTTCGTGTCAAGACGGGAAGAATCAGGTGGGGCCAATCCAACGTCCACGCCGGCACGGTACGACTTCCGCGCCGGGTGCGGAGCCAGGGTTGCTGCTCGGCGCAAGCGGCGCCAGATCCGGCTGGCGGGGATACCCGCCGGGTCGGGGCTCCGGGCTGGGGTGATCCTCAGGGCCTGGAGCCCCGGCACCGGGTCAGGCTGTCGCCATCTGGCGGACATGTTTGCCCTCGGCGAACTCCTCGACCATCTTGGCGCAGAAGGCCGGAAGGTCGCTGGGGCTGCGGCTGGTGACCAAGCCGTTGTCGACCTGCACCTGTTGGTCCACCCAGTTCCCGCCCGCGTTGCGGATGTCGGTGCGCAGGCTGGGGAACGAAGTGACGGTCCGGCCGTTGACGATTCCGGTCTCGACCAACGACCAGGGGCCGTGGCAGATCGCCGCCACCGGCTTCTGTTGCTGGAAGAACGCCCGGACGAAGTCCATCGCCTGCTGGTTCATCCGGAGCCGGTCAGGGTTGACCGTCCCGCCCGGCAGCAACAGGGCATCGTAGTCGGCCGCATTGGCCTCGTTCACGGTCCGGTCCACTCGATAGCGGTTGGCCGGATTGATGTCCTGGTTCATTGACTGGATCTCGCCAGAGTTCAAGGAGATCAGGTGGACCTCGGCCCCCGCCTGCTCCGCGGCGGCCCGGGACTGGGTGTACTCCACGTCCTCAACGCCGTCGGCGGCGAGGCAAGCGACCCGCTTGCCGGTCAGTGGCTGCTGGCTCTGCGCCATTTCTGTGAACTCCCTTCGCGGCGCCGCCCCGTCGGCGGCACATTGCTCGCTCGCGGTCGCCTTCCCGGTGGGGGCACCAGCAAACAGGCCAGCGAACGCCGCTCGAGGGCGGACAATCCGGCCGGATCCCCGCTGCACAGCGAGGGGCCTGCGCGGAGAAGGGTCGCGGTACGAGGGTGTGCTGCCTGTCGCAGCGGGTAACCCGCGCAACCCACTGGTACCCAGGCTCCGGAAAGGTTGCCACATGACCCTCGCTGCCGCCGCGATCGAACTGCCGTCCGGACAGACGATGCCCGTGCTCGGCCAGGGAACCTGGTACCTGGGCGAGCGCCCCGCGAGGCGGCGGGACGAGATCGCCGCCCTACGCACAGGGCTCGACCTGGGCATGACCATGATCGACACTGCGGAGATGTACGGTGACGGTGCTTCCGAGGAACTCGTCGGCGAGGCGATCATCGGACGACGCGCCGACGTCTTTCTGGTCGACAAGGTGCTGCCGTCCAACGCCAGCCGTCGGGGAACCGTTCATGCCTGCCGCAGCAGCCTGCAACGACTCGGCGTCGACCACATCGACCTTTACCTACTGCACTGGCGCGGCACGCATCCACTCTCGGAGACGATCGAGGCGTTCGCCGAACTCGTCGACGCCGGTGACATCGGGCAGTGGGGCGTAAGCAACTTCGATCTTTCCGACATGACGGAGCTACTCGAGGCGGGCGGGAACTCCTGTGCGACCAATCAGATCCTGTACAACCTCACCCGCCGCGGTCCCGAGTACGACCTGCTGCCGTGGCTACGCGAGCACCAAATCCCGGTGATGGCGTACTCACCCATCGAGCAGGGCCGACTGCTCGGCCACTCCCAGGTCGCGGAGATCGCCGCCCGGCACGAGGCCACGCCCGCTCAGGTGGCGCTGGCCTGGCTGCTGCGGCAGGGGAGCGTTGCGGCCATCCCCCGGTCGTCGAAGCCCGAACACACCCGGGAGAACGCGGAAGCGCGCGACCTGTATCTCACTGAGGAGGACTTGGCGGCACTCGACGCGGCGTTCCCGCCGCCATCCGGCCCGCAACCGCTTGAGATGTTGTAGCGTCACCGACCGTTTCGGCGGACGGCACCGGTCCAAGTCCGCATCGCTCGGCGATCCGCCGTTGGAGGGGGTGGGTGCCGGGTTTCGTGGAGGCGCCGCAGCACTCGCCGACGAGGTCCTGCGGTTCGACGGCCGGCCACGGGCCGCGGTGTGGCGCGTCAGCGCCGCCTGTCCCGCGAGGTTGCCCGGCTCACCCGCCACCAACCTCACCACTCCCGGACCCGGCCAGCACGCACACGACCGCCACGCGACAGCACTCGCCGGCGCAGACCCCCCACCGCCCCGCATCAAACCAAAACGACACCCACGCGGTCGAAGACCGGCCCCACCCGACACAAGCCACCACGCCCCGCGCCCCCGGCGACGCAGGGCACCCTCCCCCACCCGGCCCCAGCAGGGCCGGGCGGGCAAGCGTCCGGAGGAACACGCACCAACGAACACGGCTGCCCCGCACAGCCCACCGGCACCAGAGCGAGACCACGATCAGCACACCCACCACCGGCCACCGGCCACCGGAGCCGCCCTGGGCGCAGGATTCCACCTCCACGCCCACGCGACCCCACCCAGGTGGGAAACGATCCCGGAAACCCAAACCGACCCAGGATCCCAAAGCTAATCAGCGACGCTCTGGCCCACGCACACGCGCGGGCGAAACCGGCCCCGATGACGCAGGAACCGTACCCACCCCACCCGGGGCGAGGCAGGGACGCCCGAGAAGGGCGCTGTCTCACAACTCCACCGAGTTATGAAACAGGCCGTAGCTAGGTGCCGACCCGGCGGGGCTGGAGCTGTCCCGTCCCCGGCCCGGTCAGCTGCCAGAACTCCTGGGGCAACTGGTCGACAAGGTCTCCGTACTCCTTCGCGCTGGCCGACTCACGAAGGGTATCCAGCACCGCCCGTGCTGCGTCGGTGGCCACCTGGCGATCCACCCCAGCCCGTGATTGCACCCGTTCGAAAAATTCGGCGAGCCCGAACCGTTCCGGATCTTCAGTGGGCCTGTCCACCAGGCCTCGCAGCTCCTCAGGGAGCTGGGAGGCGAGGTCCCTCGCCTGGCCGCCAGTGATCCTTTCTGCCAACGTCTCGAGCGTGGCTCGGGTGATCGGTTCCGCCTGCCCCGGCGGAACCTTCGGTCTCGCTGCCACGGACTGGATGAACTCGGTGTAGTTCACCTGGGATCCCCTCTCCAACCGGATTGCGGCGGGTACCCGCGCCCGCCGGGGTGAAACGGCGGTTCGCACGCCCTCAGCCGCGGGGTGGCGGAGGGCGGTGGGTGATCCGGCGGGTCACCCGAAACTGGTACAGGCCGGCGCTGGTGATGGCGTAGAAGGCGGGCAGGAGGAGGAAGATGACGAGGCCGACCAGGGGCGTCACCAGGTAGCCGAGCACCCCCGCCAGGACGTACAGAACAACCCCGGCGAGGGCCCGCAACCGCTCGACGTGGAAGAACCCGTCCCTGACCTGCTCCTTCAGCAGGTCGGGGTGTCGGGCCAGGTAGTGGTAGAACGCCAGCCAAGTCGCGCACAGCAACGCGCCGATCAACGCGTAGAAGGCGATGGCCACCCGCTGGTCCGCGTTGTCGTGCTCCTGCAGCGCGTGCGAGACGACAATGGTCGGAAACGGCAGCAGCGCCGTGGTGAACAGCACGAACAGGTTCATCCAGTGCAGGCCGCGATCGATCTGCTGGATGCGGTTGAACGCCGCCTTGTGGTTGAGCCAGACGACGGCCACGTACGAGTAGGACGCGAGATACGCGACGTACGCCGGCCACTGGCTGAGCAGTCCGGACAGGAGGCGGCCGGGCGGGACATCCGGCACCCGGAGGTCCAGGACCAGCAGCGTGATGATGATGGCGAAGATGGCGTCGCTGAACGCCACGGCACGGCTGGTGTCCGACCGGGTGCCGAGCTCCGTTTCTGGCCCGCTCACCGAGCGCGCCTACCCAGGGGCGTCCGCGGCAAACAGCCGGCCACCGCCGCCCCAGATGCGAATCAATAGTGCGGATCATGATTTAGGCGGCGTAGCGGAGGGTCACAATCTGGGTGCCAGGAGTTCCTGGCATCTCGGAAAGCCGGCATCACGGGGGGCCACGAATGAAGGCTGTCGTCTACGACGGACCGAAGACGGTGAGCGTGAAGGAGGTGCCGGACGCCCGGATAGAGCGACCGACCGACGCTCTCGTCCGGATCACCACGACCAACATCTGCGGCTCTGACCTGCACATGTACGACGGACGCACGGACATGCAGCAGGGCCGGGTGCTCGGGCACGAGAACCTCGGCGAGGTGATCGAGGTCGGCGACGGCGTCGATCTCGTGAAGGTCGGGGACATGGTTTGCCTGCCCTTCAACGTCTCGTGTGGCTTCTGCGAGAACTGCAACAAGGGGCTCACCGCGTTCTGTCTCGTGGCCAACCCGGCGCCCGGTATGGCCGGTGCCGCCTACGGCTACGCGGACATGGGGCCGTACAGCGGCGGCCAAGCGGAGTTGCTCCGGGTGCCGTGGGCCGATTTCAACTGCCTGGTCCTGCCGCCGGACGCCCGCGACCTGCAGCGGCAGCGCGACTACGTGATGCTCGCCGACATCTTCCCCACCGGCTGGCACGCGACCCAGCTCGCCTGCGTGCAGCCAGGTGACAGTGTGGCGATCTACGGCGGCGGTCCGGTCGGCCTGATGGCCGCCATGTCCGCCAACATCAAGGGAGCCGGCAAGGTGATGGTGGTCGACCGCCACCCCGACCGGCTGCGCCTGGCTGAACAGATCGGTGCCGTCCCGATCGACGACTCCAAGGCATCGCCGGTGGACCAGATCAAGGAGCTGACCGGTGGGATGGGCGCGGACCGGGGCTGCGAGTGCGTGGGTTACCAGGCGCACGACCCCCAGGGCCAGGAGCACTCCGGAATGTCGGTGAACAACCTGGTGCAGTCGGTGAAGTTCGGCGGAACGCTGGGTGTGGTCGGCGTCTTCACACCGCAGGACCCGGGCGGCCCGGACCCTCTGCAGAAGCAGGGCAAGGTGCCGTTCGACTTCGGCATGTTCTGGTTCAAGGGGCAGAGCATGGGCACCGGCCAGTGCAACGTCAAGAACTACAACCGCCAGCTGATGAATCTCATCGCGGGTGGCAAGGCGAAACCCTCGTTCATCGTGTCCCATGAGCTGAAGCTGGACGAGGCGCCGCAGGGATACGAGAACTTCGACCGCCGGGTGGATGGCTGGACGAAGGTGCTGCTGCACCCCGACGGTCGCCGCTGACTCGGTGCGTGAACCCCGCGGTTACGGGAAGCCTGCGCCGGGCCAACACCGAAGACGTCGTCGGTCGGACTGAGATGGGGATGAGATGGGTCGGAAGAGCACGATGGGTGTCCGGTCGGTGACCGACGCCCTGGGCATCGAGCGGGAAACTCCTGACCGCCGATCACAAGGCACAGCCCGGGTGCTGGGTTGGTTCAGTCTCGGCCTCGGCGCGGCCGCCATCGCCGCGACGCCGAGGCTCAGCCGGCTGTGCGGCGTCGACGACTCCCGCACGGCACGGACAGTGCTGCGGGTCGCCGGCGTACGGGAGCTGGGCCACGCCGCCGCACTGCTGATCCCCCGCCGGGCCGGGTGGGGGACGTGGACGCGGGTCGCCGGGGACATCATGGACCTGGCGGCCTCCGGTCGGGCCATGAGCCGCCGCAAGGGGGAACGACGGCGGCGCCTGATGTACACCACCGGCGCGCTCGCCGGGATCACCGTCGTCGACCTCTACACGGCGCTACGGACGACGCGGGGCGGCCGGGTGACAGGGCGCAACCGGGTACATGGCGCGGTGACGATCAACCGAAGCATAGAGGAGGCGTACCGGTTCTGGCACGACTTCGAGAACCTGCCTCGCTTCATGTACCACCTCCAGTCGGTGCGGATGACCGGGGTCCGGCAGTCGCACTGGACAGCGAAGGCCCCGGCCGGGCGGAGCGTGCAGTGGGACGCGGAGGTCGTCGAGGACCGGCCCAACGAGTTGATCAGGTGGCGCTCGACCGAGGGCGCGACCGTGCCGAACTCCGGATGCGTGCGCTTCATGCGCGCGGCCGGTGGCCACGGCACGGAGGTGCGGGTCGAGCTCGAGTACTCGGTGCCGGGGGGCAAGCTCGGGGCCATGGTCGCGAAGGTCTTCGGCGAGGACCCCCAGCAGCAGGTCTGCGACGACCTGCGGCGGTTCAAGCAGGTGATCGAGACGGGTGAGATCGTGCGCTCGGACGGTAGCCCACAGGGCACCAGCATGCAGCAGCAGGCGAAGCAGCGGCCGGCGCGGCCGCTGGCGACGCCGCGGGTCGGTTGAGGAGGAGATCGATGAGAGCCAACTGCTGGATCGCCCCGAACAACGTGGCGGTCGAAGAGGTTTCCGACCCGCAGATCCTCAACCCTCGCGACGCCGTGGTTCGGGTGAGCTCGGCGGCAATCTGCGGCTCTGACCTGCACCTGCTCGACGGTTTCATCCCGGCCATGAGAAGGGGCGACATCCTCGGGCATGAATTCATGGGTGAGATCGTGGAGCTCGGCCGCGGCGTACGGGACGGGCTGAGCATCGGCGACCGCGTGGTGGTCGGGTTCCCGATCGCCTGCGGCAACTGCATGTCCTGTCAACGGGGCCTGTACTCCATCTGTGAGAACTCCAACCCGAATGCCGCGATAGCCGAGGTGGCGATGGGTCACGCCCCGGCCGGCATCTACGGCTACTCCCATCTGATGGGTGGATACGCGGGGGGCCAGGCCCAGTACGTGCGGGTGCCCTTCGCCGATGTCGGTGCCCTGAAGATCGAGGACGACCTGCCGGACGAGAAGGTGCTGTTCCTGTCCGACGTCCTGCCGACCGGGTACATGGCCGCGGAGATGTGCGACATCAAACCCGGGGACATCGTCGCCATCTGGGGTGCCGGGCCGGTCGGCCAGTTCGCCGCCGTCAGCGCGTACCTGCTCGGGGCGGAACGGGTCATCGTCATCGACCGGTTCGCGTACCGGCTGCAGATGGCGCGGACGAAGGCGGGCGCGGAGACGATCAACTACGAGGAGACCGACGTCATGGACGCGCTGCGGGACATGACGGCCGGCCGCGGGCCGGACGCCTGCATCGACGCGGTCGGCATGGAGGGGCATCACCCGTCCGCTGCGCTGCACGCCTACGACCGGGCCAAGCAGGCGATGAAGGTGGAGACGGACCGCCCACACGCGCTCCGGGAGGCGGTGCTGAGCTGCCGTAACGGCGGGACCATCTCGGCGATCGGCGCGTACGGCGGGTTCATCGACAAGTTCCCGATGGGGTCGTTCATGAACCGCTCCCTGACCATGCGGTCGGGACAGGCGCACGTACAGCGCTACATGCGGCCGCTGCTGGAACGCATCCGCAAGGGCGAGATCGACCCGAGCTTCATCATCACCCACACCATGAAACTGGACGATGCTCCCCGCGGCTACGACATCTTCAAGAACAAGCAGGAGGACTGCGTCAAGGTGGTGCTCAAGGCGTAGCGGTTCGCCTCGTCGTCGCCTCCGGATCACTCTGCTGGGGGCGACGACGATATGCATTTGCGTGCGGTGTGAGCGGTTGCCGGCCGCGTGGCTGCCCCAGCACTACGCGGAAGAGTGGTTTCGGCCGAGACGCGACCCCCGTCTGCGCCGCACAAGTAGGGTCGGTGAGTGATCCGGTTTCGCCGCGTAGCGGGGTAAGGATGGCCAACCAGACAAGCGCCGAGCTTCGCCAGGACCGTCAGCCCGCGATCCTGGCACCGGCGGGGTTCGGCGGCTTTCCCGGTCCGGCGCGAGCGGCGCTGCGGGGCAACAAACGGATCAAGCTGTAAAGCACCACCGATGCCAAGCAGATCGGCCTGCTCTACCTCATCTCGTCGTTCTTCTTCATCGTCGCTGGGATCGAGGCGCTGCTCATGCGGGCCGAGCTGGCTCGCCCGGGCATGCAGTCCTCCCGCCCCCCGAAGAACGACCAGGGATGAACGGCGCCCGAGGGGCCACTCAAGCGCGATGAACGGAACGAGATGCGCCTGGCGTTGATCATCCTTGGCGCGCTGTCAGTTGCCGCCGTGCTCGACCTGGTGACCGGCCTGCTGATCCACCGGATGGCCCCCCGCCGTTACCAGTGGGTTCTGGAACCGGTCCACCGAGCCTGCCGTCGGCCGGCGATCGCGGTGATCGTCCTCACGGCGCTCTACCTGGCGCTGCCGACCAGGCTCCGCCTCCCACACCGGGAGGTTCGACACGTCGTCCTGATCCTCCTGATCGCCAGCGTCGCCTGGCTGATCACCAAGGCCATGCACGTCGGCGAGGGCGTCACGTTCAGCCGGCTGCCGCCGGAGGCGGTCAGGAGCCGCCGCATCCGCCGGGCCCGGACCCAGATCCGCCCGGTGCGGCGTCTCACCTCGGTCGTGGTGACGATCGTGGCCATCGGCCTGATCCTGACCACCTTCCCACCCATCCGGACGTTCGGAATCTCCTTGCTGGGCTCGGCCGGCGTGGTCGGGGCGCTGATCGGTCTGTCCGCCCGGTCCGCGCTGGCCAACGCCTTCGCCGGTGTCCAGGTGGCCTTCTCGGACAGCCTGCACATCGGCGACGTGCTGGTTGTCGACGACGAATGGGGCCGGGTCGAAGAGGTGAAGCTGACCCACGTGGTCATCCGGCTCTGGGACGAGCGGATGCTCATCCTGCCGAGCAGCTACTTCACCGATCGCCCGTTTCAGAACTGGACACAGCACGAGACGCGGGTGATCGGCAGGGTCGAGATCGAGTTGGATCACACGGCCGATCTGGACGACCTGCGCGAGGAAGCGCGGCGACTCGTCGAAGCGTCTCCCCTGTGGGACCGGAACCGATGGGTGCTACAGATGATCGACGTCAACGCTCAGGGCGCCAAGATTGAGGTTCAAGCCTCGGCCGCCGATGGGGCAAGCGCCTGGGATCTGCGCTGCGACCTGCGGGAAGGCCTCATCCGCTACGTGCGCGATCATCACCCGCAGTGGCTGCCCCGCACCCGCAGTGAGTACAAACCGTGAGCGCTCTGGGCGCACTTACCGGTTGTCGGTCAGCGCGGGTCCGGCGGCGGCGGGCAGCAGGTGCCACACCTCCGGCTCGCCCTCGACGGGCTCCTTGGCCCTGCTCTTCGGCCTGCTTGTCGGTGCCGGTCAGCGCCCCGCCGTGCTGGCGCAGGTGCTCGTTCAAGACGGCATCAGGTAGACCTCGGAGATGCGACTGCGATACTCGCCCTCACGGAACGGCCCCGGCGCATCGCCCCGGTACGCAGCCGGGAACCGCGGATGAGGCCCGTCGCCGCGATAGCTCCGCCTCCGCTCCGGATCTGCCGTGTCCGTGACCACTATCAGCACGGATCTCACCCGGGGTCCGGCTCGTGCTGATCCGCCGTCTCTTCGGCCGCACCCCTGAACCGTTTGATGCCTCGGCACATGGGTAGACCGCGACCCGGTCCGAGGGGGTGGGCCGAGGATCGGAGTCACATACCGATGTCGGGCTCCATCCGGTCCGCATGCTAGGCAAGGCCCGAGGAGTGCGGAATGGCCGAACCGGAGAGCCGGGACACGGGCGCACCGGAGTCGCCCGCGCAACCGCGCGAGCAGGTCGATCGACAGCGCGACGCTGAGGAGGGCCCGGAAGTCGCCGGTCGGCACCAGAACCTCGGTCCCGCCAGCGGCCCAACGGGTGCCGAGCCGCCGGGCAAACACCTCGCCGCCCCACAGCGTGGTGAGCGCGGCCTTCCTCAGCCGGCTGGCGGGCACAGCAGCAAAACGATGTCAGATCCGGACGTCGTCCTCCAGATCCCACAGGTCAAGGTCGAACAGATCTACGTCGAGGTCGACAACCTGGACGCCTCCGTCTCACTGCGAGCCCGGCTGGGTAGCCTGCTCCAGCTCGACGTGGGCGTTCAGGCGCATCTCGGCACGGTGAAGATCGATATCAAGGGCGTTGAGGCTGAGGCGATGCTCGAGGTTCGGCTCGAGGAGGTCCGGGGCATTCTCGACAGCGCCCTCCGCACCATCGAGCGCAACCCGCAGATCATCGAGTCGCTGGCGAAGACGGTGGACACCGCCGTGAACCAGGTCGGGCAGACGGCTCAGCAGGTGCTCGGGCCGCAGGGACCGCTTGCGCGGACGCTCGACCACGTCGGGCAGACGGCGCAGGAGGCGCTGGGGCCCAATGGGCCGCTGTCGCAGACGCTGCAGCAGGCCACCCAGCAGGTCGGTCAACAACTCGGGCAGACCACCCAGCAGCTCGGACAGACCACCCAGCAACTGGCTCAGGACCCTGCGGCGGCGGCTGGCGGCGGGGGTGTCGGGGGCGTGCTGGGTGGATCTCCGGCCCGAGCGGCGTGGCAGACGATGAAGAAGATTGTCAACAATAGCCAGCCACTGAGGCAGGTCACGGCGCGGCTGGTAGGACCGCAGGGGCAACCGCCGCAGACCTGACCGACGGCCGCCGTATTCCTGCGACGGTTAGTGCGGATCGGCACGCATGTGTTCGTCCTTTCCAGCGATGATCATCAGGCCGCAGGCCGATCCCGGGAGATCAGATGGCCGGCAGGTCGATGTTGTGCCAGCCGGCGATGCCGCTCAGACGTACGATCTGGGCGGGAGGTAGAGACATGGCCAGCGGCAATGGCGCACCGCCTGGGTCACGGTATGTGGACCAGCGGCACTTTGTGGTCGCCGCCACCCTGTCCGACCTGCGCGGTCCGGTTCGCGGTGTGGTGACGCTCGATCGGTGGCTGGACTGGTCCGGCGACAGCACCTACGACTTGGACGACGCCGGTGATCTGCAGCTGATGTACCAGACGGTGCTGAACCAGGCCAATTCGGTCGACGACTTGCGCCGATGGTTGCACGCCCCGACCTTGCGCCGTTTGTGGCCCAGCTTGTGGCTCCCGGCACGGCTGCGGGCGTTGTGGCAGGCACGATTTCCCGAGCTGAGCACGCCGCCGCAGACGCTGGCCGGGTAAGGGTGGATCAGGTTCACCTCCGCTTGGCGGAGATCGGGCTGCGGGTCGCTGCCCGCTACGGGTTCGCGTTGGCCGGTGGCTACGCCGTACAGGCCCACGGCATCCTCGACCGCCCGAGCGAGGACATCGACCTGTTCACGGCGTGGGAGCGCCGTGGCGAGTTCGCCACAGCAGTGGACGCGGTAGTCGACGGCTACCGCGACGGCGGGTATTCCGTCGAGGTGACGCAGCAGTTTGACACCTTCGCCCGGCTCGCGGTCATCGATCCCGCTCAACCTGCCCATCCGTACAAGGTCGAGCTGGCGGCCAACTGGCGTGCGTTGCCGCCGGTCTTGATGGACGTCGGGCCGGTGCTGCACGCCGACGACGTCGTCGCGGGCAAGATGTCCGCCCTGTACACGCGAGCCGAGCCCCGAGATTTCCTGGACATCGACGCGGCCCTCATGACCGGCCGCTACACCCGGACGCGGCTGTGCGAGCTGGCCGAACAGTCCGACGCGGGGTTCGACCGGCGCATCCTGGCAGACCTGTTCGGCATGTTGGAGCGGTACCCGGACCGACGGTTCGCCGCCTACGGAGCCGACCCAGCTCACATCAATGAGATGCGCAAACGCTTCGCACGGTGGCGCGAAGAACTCACGGGCAACCTGCCCTAGGTCCTCGCGGGCGTTCTGGTGTGATGTACCGGTGAGAGCGTGCGACGAGAACGGGCTGACCGTACTGGTGGACCGGTTGCGGCGGGATCGCCGTCGTGACCC
>NZ_JBSGJR010000127.1:0-13365 GCF_053605645.1 Micromonospora sp. NPDC003776 | reverse complement strand
CGGAGAGGGCGACCCCGAGGCCGGTCCGCTCGTCGATCCGGATCACGCCGGAGTCCTCCGGCTGGGCGAGCACCGTGTTGCCCAGCACGTAGCGGAGTCCACGGTGGGGCACGTGGTGATGGTCGCGGTGATGTCGATGACCCCGGTACGGCTCGGCGAGTTCCACCACGACGCCGACGTGCTGCGGGTGGTCGGCATCGTGCTGAGCCTGCACATCGCGGGCATGTACGCGCTCTCGCCGGTGGTGGGCTGGCTGACCGACCGGCTCGGCCGGCGGGCGGTGATCCTCGGCGGGGTCGCGGTGCTCCTGGCCGCCTGCGCGGTCGCCGGTACGGCCGGACACCACACGCCCGGACTCTCGGCCGGTCTGACGCTGCTCGGGCTGGGCTGGTCGGGCACCATGGTGGCCGGCTCCACGCTGCTGTCGGAGTCGGTGCCCACCGCCGTCCGGCCGAACGTGCAGGGCCTCTCCGACCTGATCATGGGGTTGGCCGGCGCGGGGGCCGCGGCACTCAGCGGGTTTGTCATGCGGATGGCCGGTTATCCCACGCTCACCCTGCTCGCGGCGATCGCGACGGTGCCCCTGGTGGCGCTAGCGTTGCGTCCGGTGCCCGCCGGGGCGCCCGACAAGGAGGACTGATCACGTGCGGCTGACCGACTTCTGGGCGCGGCTGGCGGAGGCGTTCGGGCCGGGCTACGCGGCCAGCATCGCCAGCGACCAGGTGCTCGCCCAGCTCGGTGGGCGGACCATCGAACAGGCCCTGGCCGCGGGGGAGGAGACGCACGTGGTGTGGCGGGCCGTGGTCGCCGCCTATCCCGACCGCGTTCCCGCCCGGCTACGCTGAGCAGCCCTTTCCCTACTTCGGCGTGTCGCTTGTCGAGTCGTACACCTGTTCGGCTATTGTCCACAGCGGGGTGCTCGTCCACAGTTCGCGGCCCGTCGGCTGGTTTTCTGTCGGACCCAGCGCCTAGCGTGTCCCGCGTGACGCGAAGCTCAGGCAAGACGCCGGCGAAGGCAGGGGTGGCAACGATGGCGGCAGGGCAGGACCGGGAGAAGGCGCTCGACCTTGCTCTCGCTCAGATCGACAAGCAGTTCGGCAAGGGTTCGGTGATGCGGCTGGGGGAGCGGCCGGTCGTGCAGACCGCCGTCATCCCGACCAGCTCCATCGCGCTCGACGTGGCGCTCGGCGTGGGCGGCCTGCCCCGCGGCCGGGTCGTCGAGATCTACGGCCCCGAGTCCAGCGGTAAGACCACGGTCGCCCTGCACGCGGTGGCCAACGCCCAGCGGGCCGGCGGCATCGCCGCCTTCATCGACGCCGAGCACGCGCTCGACCCGGAGTACGCGAAGGCCCTCGGTGTCGACACCGACGCCCTGCTGGTCTCCCAGCCGGACACCGGTGAGCAGGCGCTGGAGATCGCCGACATGCTGGTCCGCTCCGGCGCGATCGACATCATCGTGATCGACTCGGTGGCGGCCCTGGTGCCGCGCGCCGAGATCGAGGGCGAGATGGGCGACAGCCACGTGGGTCTCCAGGCCCGGCTGATGAGCCAGGCGCTGCGGAAGATCACCGGTGTGCTCAACAACACCGGCACCACGGCGATCTTCATCAACCAGCTCCGCGAGAAGATCGGTGTGATGTTCGGCAGCCCGGAGACCACCACCGGTGGTCGGGCGCTGAAGTTCTACGCCTCGGTCCGGCTCGACGTGCGCCGCATCGAGAGCCTCAAGGACGGCACCGACGTGGTCGGTAACCGCACCCGGGTCAAGGTCGTGAAGAACAAGGTCGCCGCGCCGTTCAAGCAGGCCGAGTTCGACATCATGTACGGCAAGGGCATCTCGCGCGAGGGCTCGCTGATCGACGTCGGTGTGGAGCAGGCGATCATCCGCAAGTCCGGCGCCTGGTACACCTACGACGGCGACCAGCTCGGCCAGGGCAAGGAGAAGGCCCGGGAGTTCCTCCGGGAGAACCCGGACGTGGCCGCCGAGATCGAGAAGAAGATCCTGGAGAAGCTCGGCGTCGGCACCGGCGCGGGCGACGCCGCCGGCGGCCCGGAGCTGCCGCCGGTCGACTTCTGATCCGCTGATCCGTGGCAGGACGACGTGCCCGTACGGGGCGTGGCTGGGATGCCAGCCCGCCCCGCACGGGTGACGCCAGCGCCAACCCCCGGCCGTGGCGAGGCCGCCGTGGTCGCGCGGAGGAGCCCGATTCCGGGCAGGCTCCGGCTCCGCCGCGCGACGAGGCCGAAGTGGCCCGCGAGATCTGCCTGCGGCAGCTCGCGGTGCGCCCGCGTACCCGGGCCGAGCTGGCCGGGGCCCTGGCCAAGCGGGGCATCTCCGAGGAGGTCGCCGCCGGGGTCCTCGACCGGTACGACGAGGTCGGCATCATCGACGACGCCGCCTTCGCCCGGGCCTGGGTCAGCAGCCGGCACGCCGGCCGGGGGCTGGCCCGGCGGGCGCTCGCCAACGAGCTGCGCCAGCGGGGCGTCGACGGCGATGTGGCCGGCGAGGCCCTCGGCGAGCTGGACGAGGAGACCGAGGCCGAGACCGCCCGGGCCCTGGTCGAGCGGAAGCTGCGTACCGCCCGGGGCGAGCCCGACGCGGTGTTCCGCCGCCTGGTGGGCATGCTGGCCCGCAAGGGCTACCCGCCCGGCGTGGCGATCCGGGCCGTGAAGGACGCCCTCGCCGCGCAGAGCGCCGAGGCGGCCGAGTTCGCCGAGCACATCGACGCCGACGCGCTCGCCGACGCCGAGAACGACCTCGACCGCGACCGGCGCCCCTTCGACTGACCGCCTGTCCGTCCCGGCTCGGGCCGGCGGGTGGGTGTGCGGGGTTGCGGCAGGTCGGTCCCTCCGCACGCCGGGGCGGCCCGGATTGCGGCATCCGGCGTCCCGCCGGCCTCCGGGCGGGTCCGCGCCGCCCACGGTCGAGAGGCGGGTGGGTGGGCGGGTCGCGGGATGTCGGGGCGCCCCGGCAAGGGGAAGGGCCGGGCTGCGGCAGTGTGCGGCGGCGCGGACGCGCGGGGTGTCGGTCGGTCGGGTCATGATGGCCGGGTGTTGAAGGCCTGTCTCAACGGCGGTCGCCGCCGCGACGAGCACCACGCCGTGCCGGTCACCCCGACCGAGTTGGCCGCCGACGCCGTCCGGTGCGCCGCGTCGGGGGTCGCGGCGGTGCACGTGCACCCGCGCGACCCCGCCGGTGCCGAGTCCCTCGACCCGACGGTGATCGCGGACGCGGTCACCGCGATCCGTGCCGCCGCACCCGGTCTACCGGTCGGGGTGAGCACCGGCGCGTGGATCGCGCCTGATCCGGCCGCCCGGGTCGCCGCCGTCCGGGCCTGGACGGTGCTGCCCGACTTCGCCTCGGTCAACGCCCACGAGCCGGGCGCGGCTGCGGTCGCCGCCGCGCTGCACGAGCGGGGCGTCATGGTGGAGGTGGGGCTCTGGACCGAGGCGGCGGTCGACGCCTGGCGCCGCTGGCCGGTGCCGGTCGGCCGGATCCTCGTCGAATGCCTGGCGGAGCAGGCGGAGCGGGCCCTGGCCGACGCCGCCGCGATCCTCGCCGGGGTGCCCGCCGACGGCCCGCCGGTGCTGCTGCACGGTGAGGGCCCGGTCACCTGGCCGGTGCTCGTGGAAGCGGTACGCCGGGGCCTGGCCACCCGGATCGGCCTGGAGGACAGCCTGCTTCTCCCGGACGGCTCCGTCGCGCCGGACAACGCCGCCCTCGTGGCCGCCGCCCGCACCCTCGGCGCCCGCTGACCGCGCGCCCCTCCCGCGCTGTCCGCCCGCCCCCCCGGGTGCGCGCCGTCGCCGGGGGTGATCCACACAACATCCCGGAAAATGCGGCCTCCCGGCCGAGGGAGGCACCACTTTCAGGGAAGTTGGGGGATGCCCGCAAGGTGCCCCCCGGTCCGGGTGTCGGGTGACCACGGCGCAGGGCTCTGAGCAGGTCGGGAAGGCGACGGCGGGGTCGAGGGGCCGGGCTGTTTTGTCCGGCCGTGTCCGGCATCTGATCAGCGCTGCGTGACGCGGCAACTTCTCTCCGTCCGGGTGGTTTGATCATGAGTTCTTGACCGAACCACCCCTGGAGACCTAGCCTCGCCATACAGGCTCACATTGCCCGACCAGCGCAGGCTAAGCGCACAACATAGATCGCGTAACAGAACAGCATCACTTTGGCCAGCGTCACCGGCCTTTGACGGCAGCTCCGGACGGCCGGTCCGGAGCCGACCGACAACTGCAACCGGTTGTCGGCGATGCCCCATCCGTGGGCACCGCCGACGGAACGCTACCCACGGCCAGCCGCTCCGGTCGGGCGTCCAGAGCCGCAGGTGCGTGCCCTTGGGCACGTCACCGGCGGCGCAGACGTTCAGGGGAGGCGGCCATGACGGGGCGGCAGAGGTTCACCGGCGGTCTTCCACGTGCTGCCGGTCGCTCCTCGCCGGGCCACGGCGCCCCCGGCGCCGCCGCCGCGCGCCGCCGGCCGTGCCGTTCGCGGGGAGCGGCGGCATGAGGGGCTTCGACGTGGTCCTCCTGGTGGTGGTGCTGCTCCTCACCGTCGTGGTGGTCGGCGCCGTGGTGTTCGGCGTGCGTACCCTGCGCCGGATCAGCCTGGCGCCCGCCCCCGAGGATCCCGCCTTCATCGCCGAGAAGGACCGGCAGGAGCAGTCCCTGGCCGCCCTGCGCAGCGCCGCCGACGAGGCGAACAGCACCATCGACGTGGCGAAGTCCGCCGCCGCCGCGGCCCGTACCGAGGCGGCCGCCGCCAAGGCGGAGGCGAAGGCGGCCCGGGCCGAGGCCCGGCGGGTCCTCGACGACGCCCGCGCCGAGGCGGACACCGTGCTGGAGCGGGCGCACAAGCAGGCCGAGGCGGACGCCGAGCAGTTGCGTACCGCCGCCCGGCGCAGCGGCGAGCGGGAGGTGGCGGTGCTCGCCGCGACCACCCGCGAGCAGGCCGCCGAGGTGGAACGCCGGGCGGCCCGGATGGACGAGCGGGAACGGCTGCACACCGAGGAGGTGGAGCGGCTCGCCGAGCGGGAGCGGCAGCTCACCGCGGCCAGCGCCGCCCTCGCCGCCCGCGAGGCCGGCCTGGTCGAGCGGGAGCAGGCCCTCGCCGAGGCGGAGGAGCAGCGCCGCCGGGAGCTGGAGCGGGTGGCCGGGCTGACCGCCGAGGCGGCTCGGACCGAGCTGGTCGAGTCGATCGAGGGGCAGGCCAAGCGGGAGGCGGCGCTCCTGGTCCGGGACATCGAGGCGGACGCGCGCAGCACCGCCGAGCAGCGGGCCCGGCATCTCGTGGTGGACGCCATCCAGCGGGTCGCCAGCGAGCAGACCGCGGAGAGCGTGGTCAGCGTCCTGCACCTGCCCGGCGACGAGATGAAGGGGCGGATCATCGGCCGGGAGGGTCGCAACATCCGTGCCTTCGAGTCGGTGACCGGGGTCAACCTGATCATCGACGACACCCCGGAGGCGGTGCTGCTCTCCTGCTTCGACCCGGTACGCCGCGAGGTCGGCCGGCTCACCCTGGAGAAGCTGGTGCTGGACGGCCGGATCCACCCGCACCGGATCGAGGAGGTCTACGACCTGGCCCGGCACGAGGTGGAGGAGCTCTGCCACCGCGCGGCCGAGGACGCCCTGGTCGAGGTCGGCATCACCGAGATCCACCCGGAGCTGGTCACCCTGCTCGGCCGGCTGCGCTACCGCACCTCGTACGGGCAGAACGTGCTCAAGCACCTGGTGGAGACCGCGCACATCGCCGGCATCATGGCCGCCGAGCTGCGGCTGGACGTGCCGACGATCAAGCGCTGCGCGTTCCTGCACGACATCGGCAAGGCGCTCACCCACGAGGTGGAGGGCAGCCACGCCATCATCGGCGCGGACCTGGCCCGCAAGTACGGGGAGAGCGAGGACGTGGTGCACGCCATCGAGGCGCACCACAACGAGGTGCCGCCGCAGACCATCGAGGCCGTGCTCACCCAGGCCAGCGACGCCTGCTCCGGGGGCCGGCCGGGGGCGCGGCGGGAGAGCCTCGAGGCGTACGTGAAGCGGCTGGAGCGGATCGAGGAGATCGCGGCCGGCAAGCTCGGTGTGGAGAAGGTCTTCGCCATGCAGGCGGGCCGCGAGATCCGGGTGATGGTCAAGCCGGAGGACGTCGACGACATCGGCGCGGCGGTGCTGGCCCGGGACGTGGCCAAGCAGATCGAGGAGGAGCTGACCTACCCCGGGCAGATCCGGGTGACGGTGGTGCGCGAGTCCCGGGTCACCGAGATCGCCCGCTGACGGCGCTCCGGCTCCCCGGCAGAGACGCACGGGCGGGTGACCCGATGGTCACCCGCCCATGAGAGCCAGTCGGTCGGTCAGGCCGTGCCCGCCGCCGCGCCCGGCGCACCGGCGTTGTCCCCGACGTCCTGCGACGGGACGATCCGGCCGGCCGTGCGCGGCAGTCGACTCATCCGCTTCTGCAGCCACCAGGCCAGGATCGACAGCAGACCGCAGATGCTGATGTAGATCGCCGCGACGATCAGGTACGTCGGGACGTACGGCAGCCCGAACGGCAGCCGGCCGCCGATCTGCTTGCCGACGAAGAGCAGCTCCGGGTACGTGATGATGAAGCCGAGCGCGGTGTCCTTGAGCAGCACCACGAGCTGGCTCACGATCGCCGGGAGCATCGACCGGAACGCCTGCGGCAGCAGGATCAGCCGCAGCACCTGGTTCTTGCGCAGGCCGATGGCGTACGCGCCCTCCGTCTGCCCGTACGGCACGGCGTTGATGCCGGCCCGGAAGATCTCCGCCAGCACCGAGCCGTTGTACAGGGTGAGGCCGATGACCAGCGCCCAGAGCTTGTCGATCGACCAGCCGTACTGCAGCGGGACGTAGTAGCCGAAGAAGATCAGGATCAGCAGCGGGATGGCCCGGAACAGCTCCACCACGAAGGTGGCCGGGGTGCGCAGGATCCACCGGTCGGAGAGCCGGGCGCCGGCGAAGACCGCGCCGAACAGCAGCGCCAGCACGGTGGCCAGGCCGGCCGCCTTCAGCGTCGCCCACAGGCCGGCGAGCAGCTCGCGCTGCACCGAGGCGTACTGGAACTGCTCCCACTTGCGGGACTCGAACTGGCCGGTCGCGTTGAACTTGTAGATCACGAACGCGCCCAGCGCGACGATCGCCGCGATCGAGACGACGCCGAGGATCCGGTTGCGCAGCCGGGCCCGTGGACCGGGCAAGTCGTACAGGACACTGCTCATCGGGCCACCGCCCACTTGCGCTCGAGGAACCGCTGGAGCACCACCAGCGGGATGATCAGGATCAGGAAGCCGATCACGATCCAGCTGAGCACGACCATCTGGGGCTCACCCCGCTCGGCCATGTACGCCGGGATGGCACCGGCCTCGAGCACCGAGAAGCCGGCCGCGATCGTGGTGTTCTTGAGCATGGCGATGAAGACGCTCATCATCGGCGGCACCATCGCCCGCAGCGCCTGCGGCAGCACGATCAGCGTCAGCACCTGGCCGAAGGTCATGCCCAGCGCGCGGGCCGCCTCGGCCTGACCGGTCGCCACGGTGTTCACGCCGGAGCGGACCACCTCACAGACGAAGGCGGCGGTGTAGACGGTCAGCGCGATGCAGGCGCTGGGGAAGTAGTCGATGTTCACGTCCAGCTTCGGCACCGCGAAGACGAGGAACGCGAAGACCAGGGTCAGCGGGGTGTTCCGGACCACGTTGACGTACGTGGCGCCGAACGCCCGCAGCGCGGGCACCGGGGAGACCCGCATCGCGCCGAGCAGCGTACCGAGGACGAGGCTGCCGACGGCGGCGATCAGGAAGAGCTGGACGGTGTTGGTGAACCCGTCGAGGAACACCTGGTGGTTGTCCGTCAGGACGCGGAAGAAGTCGCCCATGCCTCGCTCTCACTCTCGGGACGGGCACCGGGCGGGGAGCAAGCTCCCCGCCCGGTGCGGCGTCGGACCGTCAGTACCGCTCGAGCTGCGGCGGGGTCGCCGAGGAGCCGGACTTGCCGAGCGTGCCGTCGTAGATCTTCTGCCAGGTGCCGTCCTTGAACGCCGCCTCGATCTGGTCGTTGACGTAGTCGCGGAAGGCCTTGTCGTCCTTGGGCAGGCCGATGCCGTACTTCTCGGTGCTGAACGGCTGGCCGACGACCTTCAGCTCGTCCGGGTTCTGCGCGGCGTAGCCCTTGAGGATGGCGTCGTCGGTGGTGACGGCGTCGACCTTCTTGTCGAGCAGCTGCGAGACGCACTCGGAGTAGGTCTTGAACTCGACGATGTTGTTCGGCTCGGTCAGGCCCTCGTCCCGCACCCGCTGGATCGGGGTGGAGCCGGTGGCCGAGCAGACCTTCTTGCCCTTGAGGGTGTCCTTGCCGGTGATCGACGACTCGTCCTTGCGGACCAGCAGGTCCTGGCCGGCGACGAAGTACGGGCCGGCGAAGGAGACGTCGTTCTTGCGCTTGTCGGTGATCGAGTAGGTGCCGACGTAGTAGTCGATCTCGCCGCCCTTGATCGCGGTCTCCCGGTTCGCGGACGCGATCTCCTTGTACTCGATCTTCGCCGGGTCGACGCCGAGCGTGCTGGCGACGTACTGGGCGATCTCGACGTCGAAGCCGCAGCGGTTGCCCTGGGCGTCCTTGTAGCCCAGGTTCGGCTGGTCGAACTTGACGCCGACGGTGACCTTGCCCGCGCTCTTGACCTTCTGGAAGGTCGGGCTGCCGGCGACGTTCGCGTCCGCCTTGGGGGTGAAGGTCACGCCCGAGCTCTTGCAGGTGTCGGACTGGGCGCCACCGCTGGCGTTGCCACCGCTCGGGGTCGGGCTCCCCTCCTTGCCGCAGGCCGCGGCCGAGAGGGCGAGCGAGGCCATCATGGCGACCGCCGCCACGCGCTTGTAACGCATATTCATCTCCTTCTTCGACGGAGCCACCGGGGGACGGCGCACTCCACTACGGACGCTCAGTGGGTGAGGATCTTGGAGAGGAAGTCCTTGGCCCGCTCGCTGCGCGGGTTCGCGAAGAACTCGGTCGGCGGGGCGTCCTCGACGAGCCGGCCGTCGGCCATGAAGATCACCCGGTTGGCCGCGTGCCGGGCGAAGCCCATCTCGTGGGTGACCACCACCATGGTCATGCCGTCGCGGGCCAGCGAGGTCATCACGTCCAGCACCTCGCCGACCATCTCCGGGTCCAGCGCGCTGGTCGGCTCGTCGAAGAGCATCGCCTTGGGCTGCATGGCCAGCGCGCGGGCGATCGCCGCCCGCTGCTGCTGGCCGCCGGAGAGTTGCGCCGGGTACTTGTCCGCCTGGTTGGCGATGCCGACCCGGTCGAGCAGGGCCAGGCCGCGCTCACGGACGGCGGCCGGCTTCTCCTTGCGCACCTTGACCGGGCCGAGGGTGACGTTCTCCAGGATCGTCTTGTGCGCGAAGAGGTTGAACGACTGGAAGACCATGCCGACCTCGCTGCGCAGCTTGGCGAGGGCCTTGCCCTCGGCGGGCAGCGGGGTGCCGTCGAAGGTGATGGTGCCCGAGTCGATCGGCTCCAGCCGGTTGATCGTCCGGCACAGCGTCGACTTGCCGGAACCCGACGGGCCGATCACCACGACCACCTCGCCCCGGCCGACCGACAGCGAGACGTCGTCGAGCACGTGCAGGGGGCCGAACCACTTGTTGACCCCGTTCAGCACGATGAGCGGTTCGCCCGTCGTCACGTCGTCCACCGTCCCTGTCGTCGTGCGGAATGCGGGGCCGATCGACCCCCGGTTGGGCAACTGTAGGCGGCGTGACATGGCCGAACGCAACTCGAATGGTCACGGAGCGGTAACACCGGTCACCGGCGTACCTGCAAGTCCGAATTCCGTCACCAACTCGGCCCGTCCGGTGGCGGACGCGACGCCGCGCCGAGATCATGTGGGGATGACCGAGGTTGTTCGCCTGACCGATTACGCCCGCGGCGGTGGCTGCGCCTGCAAGATCCCGCCGGGCGAGCTGGAGGCGATGGTCGCCGGCCTCGCTCCGGCCACCGGCGCCGCGGAGCTCCTGGTGGGGCTGGAGAACGGCGACGACGCCGCGGTGGTGCGGCTGGACGAGCGGACCGGCCTGGTCAGCACCGCGGACTTCTTCACGCCGGTGGTGGACGACCCGTACGACTGGGGCCGGATCGCTGCGGCCAACGCACTCTCCGACGTGTACGCCATGGGCGGCACCCCGCTGGTCGCGCTCAACCTGCTCTGCTGGCCGCGCGAGGTGCTGCCGTTGGAGCTGGCCCGCGAGGTGCTGCGCGGTGGCCAGGACGTGGCCCGGGAGGCCGGCTGCCACCTGGCCGGCGGGCATAGCGTCGACGACGACGGCCCGAAGTACGGGCTCGCGGTCACCGGCGTGATCCGCCCCGAGGACCTGATCACCCTGGACGCGGGCCGGGCCGGCCTGCCGCTGTCGCTGACCAAGCCGCTCGGCGTCGGGGTGCTGAACACCCGGCACAAGCGGACCGGGGAGCGGTTCCCGGAGGCGGTCGCCTCGATGGCCCGGCTGAACCGGGACGCGGCGCGGGCGGCGGTCGCCGCCGGCATCCGCTGCGGCACGGACGTCACCGGGTTCGGGTTGCTCGGGCACGCCTCGAAGCTGGCCCGGGCCAGCCGGCTCACCGTGGCCATCGACGCGGCCGCCGTGCCCTACCTACCCGGCGCGCGGGAGGCGCTGCGCGACGGGTACGTCAGCGGCGGCACCCGCCGCAACCTGGACTGGGTCACCCCGTGGACCGACTTCGGCGGGGCCGACGAGGGGGAGCGGCTGCTGCTGGCCGACGCGCAGACCTCGGGTGGCCTGCTGGTCGCCGGCGAGGTGCCCGGCGGCACGGTGGTGGGCGAGCTGCTGCCCGCGAGCGAGCACCTGATCCGGGTCCGCTGACCGCCCTCGGGCGACTGCGGAAGCGGCACCATACCCGATAAACTGTCATCTTCCTGCTACTCGGAGCAACGTCGCCCGAGGAATTTTTGCCCGGAATGGTCACAGACCGGTAACTTGGCCCCGGCTGCGGTCAAATGCACCCCACCATCATCAGTAAGGCCCGATCCGGAGGCCGGTGGGACGAGCGCAGCGAGGAGGCGGCATGACCGAGCTGTGGAACTGGAGAATCGACGGCGCGGCGCCCGTGGAGGTCTACCCGGCGCTGGCCGAGGCGCTCGGCCGGGTGGTGATGCCCCTCGCCGTCGCCGACCCGGCCCGACTCCCCGCGTACGCGGTGGTCTGCGACGTCTGGGAGGCGCCGGGCAGGTACGGCACCATGGTCGACTGCTACGGCGTGCCGGAGAACCTGCCCGAGCTGCCCAGCATCGCGGCGCTGGCCCGGTTGCTCGACCGTAACTGCCTGATGCGTGACGACACCCTCGACGCCGGGCGGCACCTGCTGGTCGCCCCGGACGGCACGATCCGCCCGGTGCACTTCGACGTGACCGAGACCGACGACGGCGAGGTGCTCAGCGGCCAGCGGCTCTGCACCCTGTCGCACCCCGGCTGCCGGGGCTGGTCGCAGTGCCACCGCTCCCGCTGGGCCCCCGACTCGATCGCACCGGCCCTGGCCGCCGCCTGACCGCGGCGCCCCGGGCCGGCCGCAACACCCCCGGCCGAGCGGTCAGCCCCGGGCCGCGGCTTGCTGGCCCCGGACGACCAGCTGGTCCAGCAGGGTCGCGGTGGCGGCGGCCACCGCGTCCACCGCCGCGTTGAACGCCTCGGCGTTGTGCGCGGCGGGGGTACGGAATCCCGAGATCTTTCGGACGTACTGCAGCGCGGCCGCCCGGATGTCCTCCTCGGTCACCACCGGGACGTACGGCTCACGCAGGGTCTTGATGCTCCGGCACACGGCTCCTCCTCGTTCGTTCCGACCAGCTCGGCCCGGATACGCTGTCCGGGTCATGACTACCGCAGCCGCGGGCAGCCCGCGCACCTACCAGGTGCGCACGTACGGCTGCCAGATGAACGTGCACGACTCCGAGCGCATCTCCGGCCTGCTCGAACAGGCCGGGTACGTGCGCGCCGCCGAGGCCGACGAGCAGCCCGACGTGGTGGTGTTCAACACCTGCGCCGTCCGGGAGAACGCCGACAACCGGCTCTACGGCAACCTGGGTCATCTGCGCCCCGTGAAGGACAAGCACCCGGGGATGCAGATCGCGGTCGGCGGCTGCCTGGCCCAGAAGGACCGCGGCGAGATCGTCCGCAAGGCCCCCTGGGTGGACGTCGTCTTCGGCACGCACAACATCGGCTCGCTGCCGGTGCTGCTGGAGCGGGCCCGGCACAACGCCGCCGCCGAGGTGGAGATCCTCGAGTCCCTCGACGTGTTCCCGTCCACGCTGCCCACCCGGCGCGAGTCGACGTACGCCGGCTGGGTGTCGATCTCGGTCGGCTGCAACAACACCTGCACGTTCTGCATCGTGCCCTCCCTGCGCGGCAAGGAGAAGGACCGCCGCCCCGGCGACATCCTCTCCGAGGTGCGCGCCCTGGTCGACGAGGGCGTGCTGGAGGTGACCCTGCTCGGGCAGAACGTCAACTCCTACGGGGTCGAGTTCGGCGACCGGTACGCCTTCGGCAAGCTGCTGCGCGCCTGCGGCGACATCGACGGCCTGGAGCGGGTCCGGTTCACCAGCCCGCACCCGAAGGACTTCACCGACGACGTGATCGCCGCGATGGCCGAGACGCCGAACGTGTGCCACTCGCTGCACATGCCGTTGCAGTCCGGCTCGGACGACGTGCTGCGCGCGATGCGCCGCTCGTACCGGTCGGAGAAGTACCTGGGCATCATCGAGAAGGTCCGGGCGGCCATGCCGGACGCGGCGATCACCACGGACATCATCGTCGGCTTCCCCGGCGAGACGGACGCCGACTTCGCGCGCACCCTCGACGTGGTCCGCGAGGCCCGGTTCTCCTCGGCGTTCACCTTCCAGTACTCGAAGCGCCCCGGCACCCCGGCCGCGACCATGGACGGCCAGCTGCCCAAGCAGGTCGTGCAGGAACGCTACGAGCGGTTGATCGCCACGGTGGAGGAGATCACCTGGGCGGAGAACAGGAAGCTGGTCGGGGAGACCGTCGAGGTGCTCGTCGCGGTCGGCGAGGGGCGCAAGGACGAGCGCACCGGCCGGATGTCCGGCCGCGCCCGGGACGGCCGCCTCGTGCACTTCGACGCGGGCAGCCTGGCCGGGCAGATCCGCCCCGGCGACATCGTGCACACCACCGTCACGTACGCCGCCCCGCACCACCTCAACGCCGACGGGGAGCCGCTGTCGCACCGGCGTACCCGGGCCGGCGACGCCGCCGAGGCGGGGCACGCCCCGCGTACCCCCGGGGTGCTGCTCGGGCTGCCGACCATCGGCGCGCCGGCCGCGGCGCCCGC
>NZ_JBSGJR010000126.1:0-13369 GCF_053605645.1 Micromonospora sp. NPDC003776 | reverse complement strand
CAGTCGTAGGCGTTGCTGACGTACGTCGGGTCGGCGAGCAGCTTGGCCCGCTCCCCCGCCGTCCGCTCCTCCTCGGCGGCCGCGGACCAGGATGATGCCGGCCAGCTCCGCGGGCTGGTGCTTGGCGAAGTAATGCCCGGCGCCCTCGATGACCTCCAGCGACACCCGATCGGCGAAGAACTCCCACTCCAGGTACCGCTCCTGGTACAGCTCGGTGGCCCGGTCCCCGCTGCCGACCACGCACACCAGCGGCGCCGACAGCTTGCGGGGCAGGCCGTCGGCGTAGACCTCGGTGTAGTAGTCCTCGCCCTTCGCGGCGTCGGCCAGGACCACGCGCATCACGAAGTCCTTCTCGTTCTCGTCGAAGACCTCGGTGAAGAAGCCCATCGCGCGCAGCCCCTCCAGGGTCCGCCGCTTCGACATCCAGCGCTCCATCGGGAACCACCGCCGCGCCCAGGAGAACAGCCGGCCGGGCAGCCGCGGGGCGGGGAAGTGGGCGCCGATGACCACCCCGGTCAGCTCGACGCCGGCCGCCTCCAGCCGGCGGGCCAGCTCCACCGCCTCGGCGCCGCCGACGCAGTGCCCGTACACCGCCACCGGGCCGGTGATGCCCTCGACGACCTCCGTCACGCAGCGGTCCACCAGCTCGTCCATGCCCAGCAGCGGTTCGTCCGGCCGGTTCAGGTCGTGCCCGGGCCGTTCCAGGGCGTAGAGCGACACGCCGGGCGGGAGGGCGTCGGCGAGGGGTTGGAAGGTGATCGCGCTGCCGCCGCCGAACGGTACGCAGAGCAGGGTCAGTGTCGTCGGGGTGCCCGGTCGTGCCGGGGTCAGCTCGTGCAGCAGCCGGCCGGCGGCGCCGCCGGTCGCGGCCAGGTGCTCGGTCAGCGACCGGATGGTCGGGTGGCGGAACAGGTCCAGGACGCTGATCGCCGGGTCGTTGCCGGCGAGCGCCTTGATGGCCTTGAAGGAGTCGCCGCCGAGGTCGAAGAAGTCGTCGTCGATGCCGACGCTGTCGTACCCGAGCACCGCCGCCCACCGCTCCGCGAGGGCCTTGCGCAGCGGGGTGTCCGGGACGGCGGCGCCGACACCGGCCCCGCCGCGGCGGGGGGCGGGCAGCGCCGCCCGGTCGACCTTGCGGTTGGCGTTGAGCGGCATCCGGTCGAGCAGCACGAACGCCGACGGGATCATGTAGTCGGGCAGGTAGGTGCGGGCGAACGCCCGCCACGGCGCCGGCTCCGCGTCGAAGTCGGCGGTGATGTCGGCCCCCTGGTCGGGGTCGCCGCCGGGCTCCCCGTCGCCGGTCAGCGTCAGGTAGGCCGCGATGCTCTTCTCGCCGTCGTCCTCGCGCACCACCACGGCGGCGTCGCGGACCGACGGGTGGCCCCGCAGCACGGCCTCGATCTCGCCGAGCTCGATCCGGAAGCCGCGCACCTTCACCTGGGAGTCGCCGCGGCCGACGAACTCGATGCGGCCGTCGGGCAGCCAGCGGCCGAGGTCGCCGGTGCGGTAGAGCCGGCCGCCGCCGTTCGGGTCCGGCACGAACCGCTGCGCGGTCAGGGTCGGGTCGCCGTGGTAGTCGCGGGCCAGCCCCGGGCCGCCGAGGTACAGCTCGCCGAGCACGCCGACGGGGACGGGGTTCAGCCGCGCGTCGAGGACGAGGACGCGCATGTTGCCGATCGGCCGCCCGATGCTGAGCCGGCCGACGTCGGGCTCGATCCGTTCCATCGTGGTCCAGACCGCGGCCTCGGTCGGGCCGTACAGGTTCCACAACGCGCCCACCCGCTCGGCCAGCTGCCGGGCCAGCGGCGCGGACACCGCCTCGCCGCCGCACACGGCCGTCAGCCCGCGGCGCCCGGCCCAGCCGGACTCGATCAGCAGCCGCCAGGTCGCCGGCGTGCCCTGGGCCAGCGTGACGTCCTCGGCGTCGAGCAGCTCGGTCAGCCGCGCCGCGTCGTAGGCGACGTCCCGGGCCACCAGCAGCATCCGGGCGCCGACCACCAGGGGCAGGAAGAGCTCCGGCACGGACATGTCGAAGGCGAAGCTCGCCATCGCCAGCATGGTGCCGTCGCGGGTCAGGCCCGGTCGGTCGCGCATGGCGGCCAGGGTGTTGACGATCGCGCCGTGGGTCACCCGGACGCCCTTGGGCCGGCCGGTCGACCCGGACGTGTAGATCACGTACGCGAGGTTCTCCGGCCCGGCCGGCGGTGCGGGGTCGGTGTCCGGCTCGGCGGCGAGCGCCGGGTCGCCGGCCCGCAGCACGGTGCCGGCGTACCCGGTGAACCGGTCGGCCAGGTCCGCCTCGGTGACCAGCACCGTGGCGTCGCTGTGCGTCAGCACGTACCGCTGCCGCTCGATCGGGTAGTCGGGGTCCACCGGCACGTAGGCGCCGCCCGCCTTGAGCACGGCGACCAGGGTGGCCGGCAGCTCCGCCGACCGGTGCAGGCAGACCGCGACCGTGACGTCCGGACCCACCCCGGCCCGGCGCAGCCGGTGGGCGAGCCGGTTGGCCCGCGCGTTGAACTCGGCGTAGCTGAGCGTGGTGGCCCCGAAGGTCACCGCCGGCCGGTCGGGACCGGCGGCCACCTGGTGGGCGATCAGGTCGACCAGGGTGGGCTCGCGCCCGAACGGCGGGGCCCAGCCGGACGCGGTGGCGGTGTCGTTCCACTCCGCGACCCGGGCCAGTTCGGCGGGGGTGAGGACCGGTACGTCGGCCAGCCGCACACCCGGGTCGGCGACGGCGGCGGCGAGCAGCGTCTCCAGGTGCCCCATCATCCGCTCGGCGGTCGCCGCGTCGAAGAGGTCGGTGTTGTACTCCAGCCGGAACCGCAGCCCCTCGTCCACCTCGTACGCGTACAGGGCCAGATCCTGCTGGGCGATGCCCGGCTCGACGGCGAACTGCACCATCCGCAACCCGGTGGCCCGCAGGTCGCGCTCGGGGACGTTGAGCATGTTGAACATCACCTGGAACAGCGGGTTGCGGCTGAGGTCGCGGGGCGCGTCGACGAGGTCAACGAGCCGCTCGAACGGCACCTCCTGGTGGTCGTACGCCCCGAGGGCGGTGCGCCGTACCTGCCCGAGCAGCTCCTCGAAGGTCCAGTCGCCGTCCAGCACGGTGCGCAGCGGCAGCATGTTGACGAAGAAGCCGACCATCGGCTCGAACTCGGCGCGCACCCGTCCGGCGACCGGCGTGCCGACGCAGATGTCCCGCTGGCCGGTGTAGCGCCACAGCAGCGCCATCCACGCCGCCAGCACCGTCATGGCCAGGGTGGCGCTCCGGGCCTGGCTGAACCGGCGCAGTTCGTCGGCGGCCGCCGGGGACAGCACCCGGGCGCGTACGCCACCGTGGAACGTCTGCACCGGCGGCCGCGGCCGGTCGGTGGGCACCTCCAGCACGCTCGCCACCCCGTCGAGCTGCCGGCGCCAGTAGCGCAGGTCCGCGCTGTCGTCGTCGGCGAGCCGGCTGCGCTGCCAGCGCGCGTAGTCGCCGTACTGGACGGGCAGCTCGGGCAGCGGTGCGGGACGGCCGGCGCGCGCGGCGTCGTAGAGGGTGGCCAGCTCGCCGGCGATGATGCCGAGCGACCAGCCGTCGGAGACGTTGTGGTGCATGGTCAGCGACAGCACGTGCCGGTCGTCGGCGATCCGCAGCAGGACGGCCCGGAACAGCGGCCCGCGGGCCAGGTCGAACGGGCGCCGGACGTCGGCGGCCAAAGCCGCGTGGACCCACGGCGGCACCGCGTCGGCGACCGCCGACTCCACGATGCTGCCCGGGGTGTCCGGGCCGTCCGCGTCGGCTGGCGCGGACACGATCGGCAGGTCGACCGGGCCCGCCGGCCGCACCTGCTGCACCGGGTCGCCGTCCGGGCCGAGCGGGAACACGGTACGCAGCGACTCGTGCCGCCGGAGCAGCTCGGCGAGCGCCCCGCGCAGCGCATCGACGTCGAGGTCCCCGTCCAGCAGCAGTGACGTGCACACCGTGTAGGCGTTCTGCTGCTCGTACGCCTGGTCCAGGAACCACAGCCGGTGCTGCCCGGAGGAGAGCGGCGCCGGCCCGGCGCCGGGTTCGGCGCGGGGGATGGCCGGCGCGGCGGCGGGCGGTGCGATCACGGCGACGGGTGCCGGGGCCGGTACGCCGGCGGTCGCCGGCAGCGCCGCCGCGATCTCGGCGACGGTCGGCTGGGCGAAGACCGTTTCCAGGGCGAGCGCGACGCCGAGCCGGGCCCGCAGCCGCACCACGAACTGGGTGGCGAGCAGGGAGTGCCCGCCCAGCTCGAAGAAGTTGTCCAGGGTCCCGATCGGCCGGATGCCGAGCAGCTCGCTCCAGAGCTCCGCCACGCACTCCTGTGCCGGGGTGCTCGGTGCGACGTAGGCGGTACTGACGGCCGGCCGGCTGCCGGCGTCGACGACCTCGGGCGCGTCCGGTGCCGCCGGGGCGACCACGGCGGGCGCGGGCGGTGCCAGGCTCGCCCGGGGCGCCGGGTCGATCCAGTGGCGCTGCCGCGCGAACGGGTAGCCCGGCAGGGCCAGGCGGCGGCGCCGGCCGCCGTGCCACCGTTCCCAGTCGACCGGTACGCCGGACAGCCACAGCCGGCCGACGGCGTCGAACATCGTGCCGAGGTCGTCGGCGTCGGCACGCGGGTGCCGCATCGCCGCCACCACCTGACCGGGCCGCAGGCCGGCCAGCCGCGCCAGGCCGCCGAGCGCGTGCCCCGGGCCCAGTTCCGCCAGGACCACGTCCTGCTCGGCGAGGAGCGCGGCGGACTCGGCGAACCGCACCGGCTCCCGCAGGTGCCGCACCCAGTACTCCGGCTCGGTGACCTGCCCCGGGGTGACCGGCGCGCCGGTCAGGTTGCTCAGGTAGGGGCGGTCGGGTTCGGCGTAGTCGACCCGGCGGGCATGCACGGCGAACTCGTCCAGCACCGGGTCGAGCAGGGCGGAGTGGTAGCCGCGGGTGACCCGCAGCGACCGGCAGCCGACCCCGTCGCCGGTCAGCCGCCGCCGTAGCTCCTCGATCGCCTCCGGGGCGCCGGACAGCACACACAGCTCGGGGGCGTTGACCGCGGCCAGTGCCAGGCCGCCGGCCAGCAGCCCGGTCGCCGCGGTCTCGGGCAGGCTCACCGCGAGCATCGCCCCGGGCGGGGTCCGCTCGACCAGCGCGCCGCGGACGCGGACCAGGCGCAGCGCGTCGGCCAGGGAGAACACGCCGGCGAGGCAGGCGGCGACGTACTCGCCGAGGCTGTGCCCCACCATGAGGTCGGGGGTCACGCCCCGGGCGAGCAGCGACCGGGCGAGCGCGTACTCGGTGACGAAGAGCGCCGGCTGGATCAGCGCGGGCCGGGCGAGCAGCTCCTCGGCCCGTTCGTGCCCGTCGGGGCCGGGGCACAGCAGCGTACGCAGGTCGAGCCCGAGGTCGTCGCGGAGCAGTTCGGCGCACTCGTCCACCACGGCCCGGTAGGTCGGCTCCGCCCGGTACAGGCCCGCGCCCATCGCCACGTGCTGGGCGCCGTGCCCGGGGAAGGCGAAGACCAGCGGCCGCCGGCCGCCGGGGTGGGCGCCGGTGAACTGCCGGCCGGGCGTGTCGAGCGCGGCCAGCGCGTCGGCGCGGTCCGTCGCCACCAGGAACCGCCGGTGGGCCATCGGCTGGCGCCGGCCCAGGCCGGCCGCGACGTCCGCGAGGTCCACCCCGGGGTGCGCGTCGAGCCAGCCGCGGAGCTGACGCGTCTGCCGCTCCAGCGCGTCGGCGGTACGGGCCGACACGGTCAGCAGGTGCGGCCCCGGCGTGGCCGGCGGCGCGGCCGGGGCGTGCGGCGGCTCCTCCAACACCACGTGCGCGTTGGTGCCGCCCATGCCGAACGAGCTGACCCCGGCCCGGCGCGGCCCGTCGGCCGTCCACGGGCGGGCGGTGTCGTTGAGGTAGAAGGGGCTGGCCGCGAAGTCGATCGCCGGGTGGGGCCGGCTGGCGTTGAGGGTCGGCGGCAGCGTCCGGCTCCACAGTGCCATGACCGTCTTGATCAGGCCGGCGACCCCGGCCGCGGCGTCGGTGTGCCCGATGTTGGCCTTGACCGAGCCGAGGGCGCAGAAGCCCCGCCCGTCGGTGCCGCGCCGAAACGCCTCGGTCAGCGCGGTCACCTCGATGGGGTCGCCCAGGGTGGTGCCCGTGCCGTGAGCCTCCAGGTAGCCGATCGAGCGGGGGTCCACACCGGCCGCAGCGAGCGCGCTGCTGACCACCTGGACCTGGCCGTCGACGCCCGGGGCGGTGTAGCCGGTGCGCCGGGCCCCGTCGTTGTTGATCGCCGAGCCGCGGATCACCGCGTAGACGGTGTCCCCGTCGGCGACGGCATCCTCCAGCCGCTTGAGCGCGACGATGCCGACCCCGCTGGATTCGATGCTGCCGCGCGCGTCCGCGCTGAACGGGCGGCAGTGCCCGTCAGGGGAGTAGATCCCGCCGTCGTGGTACAGGTAGCCGCGCCGCTGGGCGGGGAAGATGCTGACGCCGCCGGCCAGGACCAGGTCGGACTCACCGGCCAGCAGGCTCTGCCGGCCCAGGTGCACGGCCACCAGCGAGGTCGAGCAGGCGGTGGCGACGGTGACCGCGGGACCGGTCAGGTCGAGCTTGTACGCGACCCGGCTGAGCAGGAAGTCCTTGTCGTTGCCGAGGGACAGCTGGTGCTCGCCGAGACTGCTGATCAGCTCGGGGTGGCTGCTCAGGTGGTCGAGCAGGTAGCTGCTGCGGCCCGAGCCGGCGAACAGGCCGATCCGGCCGGGGTGGCGCGCCGGGTCGTAGCCGGCGTGCTCCAGCGCGTGCCAGGCGCACTCCAGCAGCATCCGGTGCTGCGGGTCGAGGGTCTGCGCCTCGCGGGGGGTGAAGCCGAAGAAGGCGGCGTCGAACTCGTCGATCCCGGGCAGCCAGGTGCCGGCCCGCACGTACGCCGGGTCGTCCAACCGGGCCGGGTCGGCGCCGGCGGCCAGCATCTCCGCGACGCTGAACTCCTGCACGGACTCCACGCCCTTGCGGATGTTCTCCCAGTACTCGTCCACGGTCCGCGCGCCGGGGAAGCGGCAGGCCATGCCGACGACGGCGATCAGGCCGCCGGGCCGGCCGGTGTCGCCGGTCGTGCCCACCGTGGAGCGCACCACGGGGGCGGGCGCGGGCCGTGGGGTGGGCGGTGCGGGGGTCGTCCCGGCGGTGGCGGTGGCCAGGAACGCCGCCAGCGACTCGACGGTCGGATGCCGGAACAGGTCGGTCACCGTCACGACGTCGCCGAGCCGGGCGCGCAGCCGTTCGAGGACGGCCAGCAGGCGCATCGAGTGGCCGCCGAGGTCGAAGAAGGTCTCCGCCGCGCCGACGTGGTCGACGCCGAGCACCTCTCGCCACACCTCGGTGACGAGCTGCGCCATCCGGGCCGGTGTGGTGTCCCACCCGGCCGGGCCCGGTGCGGTGGGCGCGGCGGCCGGCGAGGGCTCATCCGCCTCCGCCGCGGGGCGTGGCCGGGGCAGATCCGTGCCGCCGGGGGCGGGCAGCGCGGCGATGTCCACCTTGCCGTTGCCGGTCAGCGGCAGCGCGTTGAGGACGACGAAGGCCCCAGGTACCAGGTACGACGGCAGTTCGGCGGCGAGGGCCGCGCGCAGGTCCGCCGGGTCCGGGTCGGACCCCGCCCCGCCGCCCAGGTAGGCCACGAGCCGGGGGTCGTCGGGGTCGTCCCGGCGCAGCTGGACGGTCACGTCGCGGTCCGGCCGGCACCGGCGGACGGCCGCCTCGATCTCGCCCAGCTCCACCCGGTAGCCGCGCAGCTTGACCTGGCTGTCGGTGCGGCCGAGGTATTCGAGGTTCCCGTCCGGGCGCAGGCGTACCAGGTCGCCGGTGCGGTACAGGCGGGCGCCGGGGACGGACGAGAACGGGTCCGGGACGAACCGCTCGGCCGTCAACGCCGGCTGGTGCAGGTAGCCGCGCGCCACCCCGGCCCCGCCGACGTACAGCTCGCCGACCACCCCCTGCGGCACCGGGTTCAGCCACCCGTCGAGGACGTACAGGCGGGTGTTGGCGATCGGCCGGCCGATCGCGACCGAGCCCTCGGTCGGGCTGCCCGGGTCCACCTCGTACGCGGCGCAGCCGACCACGGTCTCGGTCGGGCCGTACTCGTTGACCAGCGCCGTCGCGGGGGCGTGGGTCCGCCACGGCGCCACCTGGTCGGCGCGCAGGTTCTCGCCGCCGATGACGAAGCACCGGGTGCGGTCGGCCAGCGCGGCGGGGCCGAGCTGGTGGTGGACCAGGTCGAGCTGAGCCGGAGTGATCTTGACCAGCCCGAACGCCGGTCGCTGGCCGCGCAGCGCCTCGCCGAGCGCCTCCGGGCCGAGGTGCTCGCCGATCATCCGGACGGTGGCCCCGCTGACCAGCGGGACCAGCAGGCTGGTCACGGTCAGGTCGAAGCCGACGGAGGAGTGCAGCGGCACGCTGTCGCCGGGTCGCAGCCGGTAGGCCTGGGCCGCCCAGCGCAGGTAGTTGCAGACGCCCTCGTGGGTGACCATGACGCCCTTGGGGCGCCCGGTGGACCCGGAGGTGTAGATGACGTACGCCAGCTCCTGCCCCGACGGCTGCGGCCGCCGGCGCGGCCGCCGCCGCGGCCCGCCGCCCGGAATGGCGCGACCCGGCTCGGCCGCCAGGAACGGGGTGTCCGGGCCCGGCATCAGCAGGGCCCGCTCCCCGGGCACCAGGTGGGCCAGCTCGGCGCAGGTGAGAACGACCGGGGCGGCGGTGTCGTCGAGCAGGTACCGCAGCCGGGCGGGCGGGTTCGTCGGGTCCATCGGTACGTAGGCGGCGCCGGTCTTCAGCACGGCGAGGACCGCCACGGCGAACGGCACGGCGCGCGGCAGCAGCACACCCACCAGGGCGCCCACGCCGACCCCCCGGCGGCGCAGGGTGTCCGCCAGCGCCTCGGCCCGCAGGTCCAGCTCGCGGTAGCTCAGCGCGGTGTCGTCGTCGGTCACCGCCACGCCGTCGGGGGTCGACCGCGCCTGCCGCTCGATCAGCACGTGGACCAGGTCGTCCGGCTCGGCCGGGGTGGTGGTGCCGTTCCAGTCCAGGACGAGCCGCCGGTGCTCGTCGGGGGTGAGCATGGTGGCCGCGCCGACCGGGGCGCCCGGATCGGCCAGCAGCGAGCGCAGCAGCGTCTGGAGGTGCCCGGCGAGGCGGAGCATGGTTTCCTCGTCGAACAGTGCGGTGCGGTACTCCAGCACGGTCCGCACCCCGTCCGCGTTCTCCCGTACCGAGACGGTGAGGTCGAACTTGGCGGTGGCGGCGGGCACCTCGACCGGGACGACCTGGAGCTCGTCGAGGCGCGGCGGAGCCGCCTCCCGGCCGTACACGAACATCACCTGGAACAGTGGGGTGAAGCCGGGCTGGCGGGCCGGGCGCAGCGACTCCACCAGCGTGCCGAAGGGCAGCTCCCCGTTGGCGAGGCCCTCGAGGGCGGCGGTGCGCACCCGCCCGAGCAGCGTCTCGAACGACGGGTCGTCGTCGAGCCGGGACCGGATGGCGACGGTGTTCAGCAGCAGCCCGACCAGCCGCTGCGCCTCGGGCCGCTGCCGGTTGGCCACCGGCGTGCCCAGCACGATGTCCCGCTGCCCGCTCCACCGGGCCAGCAGCACCTGCACGGTGGCGAGCAGCACCATGTACGGGGAGACGCCCATCCGCCGGCACAGCGCCATCAGCGCCTCGGTCGGCACGTCCAGCGGCACCGACAGGGTGGACCCCGCGCCGGACGGTACGGCGGGCCGGGGCCCACGGGTGGGCAGCTCCAGTACGGCGGGGGCGCCCGCGAGCTGCCGGTGCCAGTACTCCCGCTGGGCGGCCGCCTCCGCGCCGCCGAGCCAGCCGTGTTGCCATGCCGCGTGGTGGCGATGGTCGAACGCCACCGGGTCGAGGTCCACCGGCCGCCCGGTGCGGTGCGCGGTGTACAGCCGCTCCCACTCCTCGTGCAGGATGCCGAGCGACCACTCGTCAACGGCGACGTGGTGGAACGTCAGCAGGAGCACGTGCTCCTCCGGCGCGCACCGCAGCAGGGTGGCCCGCAGCACCGGACCGTGCTCCAGGTCCAGCGCGGTGGTCGCCTCGGCGTGCAGCCGGGCCTGCAGCTCCTGGTCCCGCTGCCAGGTGGGCAGCCCGCTCAGGTCGGCCACCCGCAGCAGCCCCGGGCGCGGCTCGTGGACCGTCTGGACCAGGTGCTCCGGTGCGACGTCGGCCGGCGACGGACCGGCCTCGCCGGCCGCCGGGCTGAGCGTGGTGCGCAGGGCGGCGTGCCGGGCCACCAGCGCGTCGAGCGCCGCCGACAGCGCCGGCACGTCCAGCGGCCCGAGGATCCGGTACGCCAGCGGCACCAGGTAGCTCGCCGGGTCCGGGTCGAGGCGGCTCAGGTACCACATCTGCCGTTGCTCGTACGACGCCGGGACCGGGCCGACGGCGGCCCCGGGCGGCACGCTGGGCGTCGCCTGCCGGGACCTCAGGACGTCGGTCATTCCGTCCGCCTCCTATGCACCGGACACCTGCCGGCGCGCCCCCGACGCGTCGGCCCGTGCCGTCAGTTGCTCGTGGTTCAGCAGCCCTCATCGGCCGATGAGCGGCTGGTTGACCTGGGTCAGATCGGCCTGGTGGAGCACGGCCGCGGACAGGGTCCGGGGACACACCGGCACGACCGGCCGGCGGGGACGACCCCGCTGGTTCGGAAGCTACCCGCGCCCCGCCCCCGGAACAGCCGTCCATACGACAGATGCAGATCAGGCGATGAGTAGGGCTCGTCACATCTTGGCACTGGTGATCTTTCGCGGGGGATCACCAGATCGTGTCAGCCATCGATGCGTTCGGCCGGTGGCATTGCACGTTCGTCTATTTCTCGACCGGCTGGTGTCATAACTCTTGCCCGGACGGAGGCTGTCCGGGTCGGGCCCGGTTCAGGTGTGGCTCGTTGCGCTGGCGGCCCGAACGATTGGCTAGCCTGGCGGGCGTGACGCACGAGCGGGAGATCACCGAGCCGGTCGACCTGTGCCTGCCCGACGGCCGGCTGAACCCGGCGGCCGTGGGCTGGACCCGCCGGCCGCTGCACCGGGCCAACCTGCGCGGTTGGGGGCGGGCCAAACGGTGGGAGTACTGGGGTGTCGTCACCCCGACCCACATCGTGGGGCTCGTCGCCTCCTCGCTCGACTACGCCGGCGTGCACAGCGTGTACGTCCTCGATCGGCGTACCCGGGTCGAGACCGGCGCCGAGGTGGTGGTGCCGTTCGCCCGCGGGACAACATTGCCGCCGATCAGCGGCGCCGGCCGGGTCCGCGCGGCCGGCCGTGGCCTGGCGATCGACATCGACCAGCGGCCGGACGGCAGCACCATCCGGGCGACCGCGCCCGGCGTCGAGGTCGACCTGGTGGTGCCGCTGCCGCCGGGCCACGAGTCGCTCGGGGTCGTGGTGCCCTGGAGCCGCCGCCGGTTCCAGTACACGGTTAAGGACGTGGGCCGGCCGGTTCGCGGCACGCTGCGGGTCGCCGGCACGGCCCACCCGATCGGCAACGACTCCTTCGCCGTGCTCGACCACGGTCGGGGCAAGTGGCCGTACGCGGTCCGGTGGAACTGGGCCTCCGGCAGCGGACCCGGGCGCGCGATCCAACTCGGCGGGGCGTGGACCGACGCGACCGGCTCCACCGAGAACGCGCTGTTCGTCGGCGGCCGGCTGCACAAGATCGGCACCGATCTGACCTGGCGTTACGACCGCGGCGACTGGCTACGGCCGTGGCGGATCAGCGGCGACCGGGTCGACGTGGCGTTCCACCCGTTCCACGAGCGGGTCGCGCGCACCAACCTCGGCGTCCTGGCCGGTGAGACGCACCAGTGCTTCGGGCACTTCTCCGGCTGGGCGGCCACCGACGACGGCGAACGGGTCGACCTCGACGGGCTCGTCGGCTGGGCCGAGGAGGCCCGGAACCGCTGGTAGCGCCCGGCCCGGCCGCCCGCCGCTGTGCCGTCCGGCCGCGCTACGGCGCCCCCAGCCCGAGGCTGATCGTCCTGGTCAACGTCGCGTTGTCGTCGTCGCCGTCCAGCGACCAGACCATTGCTCCGGCCAGGCCGGCCTGGCGGATGTAGCGCGTCTTCTGCAGGACCACCGCCGGATCGTCGTACGTCCAGAAGGTCGTGCCGTCGAAGAGCCAGGCGTGCCCGGCGCGGAGGTCACGGTGGACGGTGAAGCCGTTCCCGGCCAGGAGCTTGAGCCGCCGGTAGTCCTCGGATCCCGCTTCGAAGGTGGCCGGCGCGGGCCCGGCCGCGGGCTGGAACAGCCCGTCCCCACCGCCGGTCACCCCGGTCCAGCCCCGGCCGTAGTACGGGATGCCTAGGACCAGCTTGTCGCGGGGCGCGCCGCGGGCGAGCCAGCCGTCGATGGCCACCTCCGCGGAGTAGTCCGGGTTGTCCGGCGCCCCCGCCGGTACACGCAGCGCCGACTGCTGGTTGGTCACCCCGTCCCAGGAGCCGTGGAAGTCGTACCCCTGCACGGTGGCGAAGTCCAGGTACCGGAAGATCCTCCGGCCCTCGTACCCGGCGTCCATCGTGGCTGGATTGGCCGGCAGGAAGGCGGTCAGCGCGTAGTGCCGGCGGGTCTGCCGGCCGTAGGCGTCGAGCTGCCGGCGGAACTCGGCGAGCAGCGCGGTGAAGTTCTCCCGGTCCTCCGGGCGGATCAGGTTGCCCGGCTCACCCGGCCAGTTCGGCCACTCCCAGTCCAGGTCGATGCCGTCGAACACGCCCGCGGCGGCACCCGGGCCGCCGCTGCCACCGTCCAGCACCGGCAGGTTCCCCTTCAGGTAGAGGTCGATGCAGGAGGCGACGAACGCCTTACGGGAGGCGTCGGTGCGGGCGGCGTTCGAGAAGTACGTCGACCAGCTCCAGCCACCGAGCGAGATCAGCACGCGCAGGTCGGGATGCCGGGCCTTGAGCTTGGCGAGCTGGCCGAAGTTGCCGTTGAGCGGCTCACCCCAGGTGTCGGCGACGCCGTCGACGTTCTCCTCCGCCGGGACCGGGCGCTGGTAGTCGGCCCAGGCGTCCCCCTCGCCGGGACCACCGTCCACGTAGCAGCGCCCGTCCTCGCTGATGTTGCCGAAGGCGTAGTTGACGTGGGTGAGGCGGCTGGCCGCCCCGGAGGTGTCTAGCTTCTTCACCGGGAAGGCCCGGCCGTAGATGCCCCACTGGGTGAAGTAACCGACCCGGTGGTAACCGGTGCCGCCGCCGGCGTCCGGGGCCGCGCCGGCAGAGCTGGAAGAAGCCGAACCCGGCCACCGCCACCAACGCCGGCTACCTGGCGCACATCCTCGACGTGGGCCACCTCTCCGTGCTGGAGCACGG
>NZ_JBSGJR010000125.1:0-13475 GCF_053605645.1 Micromonospora sp. NPDC003776 | reverse complement strand
GCCCGGCCGTGGTGGGGCCGGGTGGGGGAGGGTGCCCTGCGTCGCCTGGGCGCGGGGCGTGGTGGCTGGTGCCGGGTGGGGCCGGTCTTCGACCGGTCCCCTCGGCTGGTCTTGGTGATGACCGCGCAGGCTTCGAGCGTGTCGACCACGGCCCGGATGATCATGGCGCCGTTGCTGCGGTCGGTGACGGTCTTGGCCTGGTGGGTGAGGCCGCGGGCGGCGATGCGCCGCCAGGCGCCGTGGTCGCGGTCGCCCTGCCAGCCGCACCCTTGAACGTTGGGGCAGACGGCCCATTTCCAGCCCGGCGTGGTGGGCTGGTCGGGGGCTTTGCGATGTCGTAGCGGGGTCAGGCACTGTGGGCAGTGTTTGGAGGTGTTGCGGGCCGGGATGCCGACGACGGCGACACCCTGCTCGGCGGCGAGGTGCCGCATCCGGTCGACGATCTGCCCGCGCACCTGCTGCGATAGGCGCGTGCTCAGGCTGGCCCCCATCCCCTTGGCTTCCATCGACCGCAGGTCTTCCACGTAGATCACGGTCGCGCCCGCGGCGAGCGCCTGGTCCACGGTCCAGCGGGCGGCGGCCCACGCGAGCGCGGCGTTCAGGTTCTGGCGGCGCTGGGAGACGTGTCGGATCTCGTCGCGCAGCACGGCAAGCTTGCCCGCAAGTTGATGCCGAGAGTCGACGCCGATGAGCCGCTGATAGTGGTCGGCCTTGGCGTGCAGCCGCTCGCCGTGGCGGCGTAGGCGATGCTGCTTGGCCAGGACTCCGGCGGCCCGGAACTGGCCCCCAGCGCCCAACGCCGTGATCCGGCCATCGGTGTGCTGTCGCAGGGCGCCCGCGCTCAGCAGCGTGTTCAGGCCCCAGTCCACCCCGAGCGCCACCGTGTGCCCGGTGGGCCGGGCTTTCGGCACGGCGTGGGTGTAGGCGACATCGGCGCGTACCTGCCGGCCGGCCACGCGCAGGGTGGGTAGGTGCACCACCGCGCCCGCAGGCATCGTGGGCGGCAGGCTGATCGAGCAGGCCACCCACGTCCAGTCCCGATACCCCCGCGGATCCGGCCGTACCGGCAACTGCAGGCGCAGCAGCACCCTGCCCGGGTCGGTGTCGCCGCGTTCGATCGTGGCCTGCTGCCGGTCACACGCGGCCAGCAACAACATCCGCGAAACCTTCGGGACGCCTTCCAGTTCGAACACATCCACTGGCAGGCGGCCGTTGGCGTTGAGGAACCTGGCCACCTGCCGGGTGCGCGATTTGATGACGTTGGCGGGCAGATCCTTCCCGCCAGGGATCCCCTCCCGCACCTGGTCCCACTCCTGCGCGGTGCGCTTGCTCGGGTCGGCCGGCCAGGATGCCAGGACCGCGGCGGTCAGATCGGCACGCCACTGCACCGACCGCAGAACACGCCCAGCCTGCTCCTGAGCCATCCGCACGATCCGGTCATTAACCCTCACCCCCTCCGGGACGGTGACGGTCCAACCCAGCCGCCGCAACGCCATCCACGCGTTCGACGGCAACCGTCGGCCACCCGCGTCCACACCGCAGGCCAACACCTGCACATCCGCGGCATTCCACCGCTGCGCCAACAGCCCGGAAACCATGCCCGCCACCAGATCGGCACACCAGCCGACACGTTGCGCCACCACAGCCTGGGACAGGACCTCGCCGGACTTCTCATCCACGCCGGCGCGCACAAAAGCCCGGACACACGCGGTGCGGGAGGCCTCGCCCTCAGCCAGCGACACCATCCGACTCACCCGCCACCAACCTCACCACTGAACCGCCAACATGACAGCACCGCCACACGGCAACACTCACCGCCGGCGCAGACGACCCCCACCGCCCCGCATCAAACCAGAAGACACCGACACCCACGACCGACCAACGATCACTGACGATCCTTAACCAGGTCCTTCAGCCTGAACCTCGCGGGTCTCATCCGCCGCCACCGTGAACAGCGCAGATCCCGATGGCGGCGCCTTGATCCCGGCCGGCAGGCACTGCTCGCGCTCGCCCACCTGCGCAACAGTGACACCCTGACCCGCCTGGTCTGCGGATTCGAGATCGATTTCACGACGGCTTGGCGGTACGTCCCCGAAGCTGTCAACCTGCTTGCCGCCACCGCAGACGACCTGAACGCCGCAATGGCCCGGATCCGCCGGCTGGCCTACGCGATCCTCGACGGAACTCTGATCCCGATCGACGGAGTTGCCCACCGGAAGCCCTACTACTCGGGAAAGCACCGCCGTCACGGTGTTACACGGACGGGTCCCAGGCTGCGAGCTGATCGAAGATACGACGGTCGCCTTCGAACTTCAGGGAATCCAACGGTATACGGCCGTAGAAGAACAGGACCAGGTCACTGGCCGTGCCCCAGGCGGAGGCGTCGGCCGTGTCCGACTCCTTGCCGGCAGCGGGACCGCCGATGCGGGCGGCCTGTGCGCCGTCTTGGGACAGCCGAAGGCGCCAGGAGTGGCCCTCGGTGGCGTGGTAATCGACGACGGCGGGTTCGTGCGGCCAGGCGACATCCGTCGAGCAGAGGGTGAACTGGCAGTCGTCGAAACCGTCGAGGGCGATCTCCTCCGGTATCGGCTGCGGGACACCCCCGGTGAGCTGGACATCGTAGGTGTGCACCGCGATCTCAGGAACCTGGCGCCGTGCCCATGCACCCGAGGTCTGCGGTGACTGCGAGTCACCCCACCACGTCCAACAACCGCGATCCGGGCCGGCCTCGCGCAGCGCGCTCGCTAGTTGCTCGATGGACTCGGTCCACCAGGCCAGTAGAGCCTCGCGTTCCCGAGGCGCACCCGTGCCGCCTCCCCATGCGGACTCCTCCGGCGGAGCGTCCGCGGGCCCTGCGGTGACGATGGCGGCTGCTTTGCGGCGGCCCATGCCCACGTGTTGCACGAGATCGAACAGCGTCCGCTCGGGATGGGTCGGAACCTGCATGTCGAGGCTGGGCGCCGCGGCGACCGCGGCGCAGAAGGCGGTCGACCGTTCGTCAATCAGCCGCAGATGATCAGAGAACGTCAAAGTCTTGTGCACCCCGGCTTTCTACCAGTGTGCTCCGACAACCGGACAGCAATTTTCGCAGCCGACGCGGCGGCACTCCTGATCAAGCTCCGCGTCCGCACCGCGATGACCGACCAGACCCGCCTGGAGGGCCGCCACCTGGGCGGACGCCCGCCTTACGGCTACACCCTCCGCGACCTCGGGCCCCACCTCAACGCCACCAAGGCCGCCGACGGCAAACGCCTCAAGGGCTTGACTCCCGATCAGGAACCGCGCCGATCGTCCGGCGGATCTTCGCCAAGTTCCTCGCCGGAAACGGACTCTTCGCCATCGCCGAAGGACTCACCGCCAATCACGTACCCTGCCCGTCGGCGCATGACCGCGCCTGCAACCCGCACCGCAGCGGAATCGCCTGGTCCAAGAGCGCCCCGTTTGGGTCATCCTCACCAACTCCTAACCGTTGGCGGTGGCGAGCGCCAGGCAGGCCGGTCCTCAATCTCCGCTACGTCCGCCGCCGGTTGGCTACCGCGCGGCCCAGCATGGCCGCCCAGCCAACCGCGGCAAGCGCGCCGGCCACGGCAAGCCCGCTGAAGATGAGCCAGCTGTTGCCGCCGCCCGAGGCTGCGAAGACGCCCCTGCGGGCGCCGGTGTCACGGGCCGCCACGGTAGTGCCCGCGATCAGCCCATCTGGCTCGCCGTAAACGATGACGTCGTAGCGCGGCGTTCCGGCTTTGTCCGGGACGAAGTCGCCGTGCCAGGTGCACGTGCGTGCGCATTCCTCGTAGCGCGCAGTGAATGTGCCCACCGTGCCGTCGCCGGACCTTGCTCGCCAGGCTGGGGCGACGTCGGGTGCGGCGAGGGCCAGCCCGACAACTGCAAGGGTGGGAAGCCCAATCCACAGCAACAGCTTCACCCGTGAGCCAGCCATCCCGTCAGCCACGAGCGCACCGTAACGGCATCGATCAAGCCGCCCCATCAGCAGCCGCTCACCGCCGCGGCACCGCCCAGCGGCCTTCACGCAAGAGAGTCGTTGGGCGGGCTCAGCCGTCGAAGCGCCGATGGCCTGGCTGGCCTCGCGCACCCGATACAGTCGGGCTTGTCCGGCCAGCGTCCGCGGCAGCGTAGCCAGCTGGGGAAAGGCGCGCCTACCACAACGCCTTCCGCTGGGCCGGGAACGACAAGCGGCGCGGTCTCGTGCCGTGCAGCCACCGGCGCAAGTCGTCGACCGATTTTCCTCACCACCGCCTGGTGCATCAGCTGCAGATCGCCGGCGTCGTCCATGTCATGAGTTCTGCGCCGGGCCAGTCCAGCCACCGGCCGGGCGTCACGGTCGATCGTGTTGACCCACGGCTGACCCGCCCGCCGGAGGCGGAGATCATCCTGCGACGCTGGCCGCCGCCGGTTCGACCGCCGCCTCGGTACGCTCCGGCCGTCCTCGCACGGCGAAGGTGCCGATCGCGAACAGCGCTGCGAAGAAGACGCCATCGGGCAGGAGGAACCATGCCCCAGGCAGCCCGAGGGCGCCCAGGAGGCACGAGGCGATCATCGCGACCCCGATCCACCGCGGCAGCGTCCGGGCCCTGAGCATGGCGACGCCAAGGCAGATCGAGCCGACGACGAGGGCTAGGAGTGCGGCACCCTCGAAGGCGGCGAAGCCCGACGGTTCCTGTGCGGGGATGCCGCCGTGGGCGGCCAGGTACGGCTTGACGAACGCTTCGGTCGTGCCCTCGCCGACGTTGAGCATCACCAGCGCGGCGAATATGCCGGCGTAGCCGACGATGTGCAGCTTCGGCGCGCGTCCCGCGAAGGTCAGAATCACCGGCAGTCCCAGAGCGATGACGACGTCCCCGATCAGCGCGATCCCCTCGAACAGGGGCCAGAGCCGGTAGCGGAACACATCGTCGCCGCTGCCGGGCGCGAGCAGGTTCGCGGCGAGGTAGCCCGCCCCCGCGACGATCGTGCCGACGATGAGCGCCCATCCGGCGATGCGTCTCACATTCACGGTCATGGTTCCCTCCATCGGGTTCAGCGCCGAGCGCTGTGGGTCGTGCCGCCCGTCGTGGGCGTGCCCTCAGCGTCGGCCCGGCGGACTGCGGCGTCGTCGTGTTGCAGTCGGCACCAGGGTCATACCGCGGTCGCGAACCGGGCTGGCGAAATGCGACCTGCGGATGACGCCGCGCGGCCGCGTCCGTCGGCAGACTTGTGGGCGTGAGGCAGTTGGCGAAGCCGGTCCAGGCCGAGGCGCAGGTCCGGCCGCAGGCGCGGGTGGAGTCGACGGTGCATGCGTGGCTGCGGCGCCCGCCGGTGTGGCTGCTTTCTGACACGCTGCTCGCGTTCGCGATCACCGGCTTCGCCCAGGTCAACCTCGCCTACAACCTGGACAACTCGACCCCGTACGGCCCCATGCCGGTGGTGGTCACCGCCACGCTGGTGGCGACCTCGGCGTTGGCGCTGCGCCGGGTGGCGCCGCTCGCCACGGCCGTGATCGTCGCGGTCGCGATCGCCGGCCCGATGCTGGCGACGCCGCTGACCGTGACGCTGTGGGGGGACTTCCTGCCGATCCTGATCGCCACGTTCTCGGTGGCCCGGCACAGCGATCGGAGGCGGGCCTTCATCGGCGCGGCGGCGGTCGTCGCCGGGTTGGTGGTCGTGTTTCTGCGCAACCCGGAATCCGCCACCCTGGGCAATATCCCATTCGTCGCGGTGCCGATGGCGGCATGCTTCGTCGCCGCTCGGGTGCTGTGCGCCCGCGCCCGCAGCCAGTCCGACGACCGGGCCCGGGCCCAGCAACTGGAGGCCGAGCGCGAGGAGGCGATCCGGGCCGCGCTGGCCGAAGAGCGCGCCCGGATCGCACGCGAGTTGCACGACATCGTGGCGCACTGCGTCAGCGTCATGGTGGTCCAGGCGGGCGCGGCCGAGGACCTGCTTGACCGCGACCCGCAGAAGGCACGAGCACCGCTGCGCTCGGTTCAGGAAACCGGACGGCACGCGGTCGGCGAGCTGGGCAGGATGCTCGGCCTGCTACGTGGAGATCGGGCCCAGCTCGCGCTCAAGCCGCAGCCGAGCACAGCGGACCTGGCCGAGCTGGTCGACCACATGGCCGAGATCGGTCTGCCAGTGAAGCTCAGCGTGGAGGGAGAGGCCCGCCCGCTGCCGCCCGGTGTCGAGCTGACCGTCTACCGGGTCGTGCAGGAGGCGCTTACCAACGCGCTCAAGCACGCGGCGCCCACCACCGTGCACGTCCGGTTGCACTACGACGATCAGTCCGTGGTGGTCAACGTCCGCGACGCCGGGCGAACAGGTGGGTCGAACGGAGCCGATGCGAACCGGGTCGGGCACGGCCTCATCGGAATGCGCGAACGGGTCAGCCTCTACGGCGGGTGGCTCGAGACGGCGGAGATGCCCGCAGGTGGCTTCACCGTGACGGCGCGGCTGCCGCTGGAAGCGGCGCACACATGATCCGGGTCCTGCTCGTCGATGACCAGGCCCTCGTGCGCGGCGGCTTCCGCTCCATCCTCGATGGCCAGGATGACATCGAGGTGGTTGGCGAAGCGGCAGATGGCCGGGAGGCCATCGACCGGACGCGCACCCTGCTGCCGGACGTCATCCTCATGGACATCCGCATGCCGCGGCTGGACGGAATCGAAGCGACGCGTCGCCTGCTGGGTGGCGGCTGCCCAGCCCGCGTACTCATCCTCACGACATTCGACGAGGACGAGTACGTCTATCAGGCGCTGCGCGCCGGGGCGAGCGGCTTCCTGCTCAAGAGTGCGCCACCGCGCGAGCTGGCTGGGGCCGTCCGTACGGTCGCCGCCGGCGAAGCGCTGCTGGCACCGGAGATCACCCGCCGAATGATCGAGGAGTATGTCCGCCGCCCGAGGCCCGGTTCCGGCCGGGGCGCCGGGCTCGAGACACTGACCCCGCGCGAACTCGAGGTGCTGGGGCTCATCGCCCGCGGTCGCTCCAACGCCGAGATCGCCGCGGAGCTGTACCTGAGCGAGCCGACGGTCAAGACCCACATCACCCGCATCCTGGCCAAGCTGGGCCTGCGCGACCGGGTCCAGGCCGTTGTCTTCGCCTACGAGTGCGGACTCGTCCAGCCCGGGCGCTGATCGAAGGCGTAGCGCCACACCCCCGGCTTGGGCAGTGGGAACAGTGCGTCAATGGATGCCGGTTGCCCCGCCGTCGAGCAGCAAGCACGCGGACCGCGATGCGCACCCGGTGGGACATCTCGACCGCGGTGACCTCGACTTCCCAGGCGTCGAGAGGCTGTGCGACTGTGTGACCAGGTACGAATTGCGGGTGCTTGTTATCGTCGCCGCGACGCCGATGATCTCGGCGGCGAGGGAAGGGCGACACGAAGGGGCTGACGGCTGTTCGCCATTTTATGGTCAAACATGGTCATGAATGGTGGTCTATCATGGCCGTGTGAAGCTTTCGGAGTGGGCTCGCCGGCAGGGGGTGAGCTATCAGACGGCTTGGCGATGGGTGAAGGACGGCAGGATGCCGGTCCCCGTCCGTCAGGCGCCCTCCGGAACGTGGATCGTGATCGAGCCCGCGTGCGCCGAAGGTCGCGTGGTCGGGTACTGCCGTGTCTCCTCCGTCGATCAGGAAGACGACCTGGACGGTCAGGCGATACGGGTTGTGGAAGGCGCCAACGCGCGGGGCCTGGCCGTCGGTGAGGTGGTCAAGGAGGTCGGCTCCGGGCTCAACGGCAAGCGGCGCAAGCTGCACCGGTCCTGGCTGACCCGACCGCTGCGGTGATCGTGGTCGAGCACCGGGATCGGCTTGCCTGGTTCGGTGTGGAACACCTGGAGTCTGCGCTGTCCGCGGCGGGGCGGCGTGTGGTTGTCCTGAACTCGCAGGAGACCACCAGCGACGTGGTTCGGGACATCATCGAGGTGCTGACCTGGATGTGTGCCCGGCTGTTCGGGTATCGGGCGGCGAAGCACGGTGTTGCCGGGGCTGTGGCCGTGGCGACCGGTGAGGGCGCCGGGTGAAGAAGTTCCAGCCGCGGCCGGGTTTCGTCGTGCAGGCCTACCGATTCGCGCTCGATCCAGGCGCGGTGCAGGAGAAAGCGCTTCGGTCGCACTGCGGGGCGGCGCGGGCGGCCTACAACTGGGCCGTGTCGTGGGTGTCGGCGTCCTGGTGGCAACGTAAGGCGGAGGCCTCCTACGGTGTGCCCGAGGATCAGCTCACCGAGTGGCGGGCGTGGTCACTGCCTGCCCTGCGGAAGGCGTTCAACCGGGCCAAGCACACCGATGTCAGGTTCGCTGGCTGGTGGGAGGAAAACTCGAAGGAGGCGTACAGCACGGGCCTGGCGAACGCGGCGGCGGCGTTCGACAACTACGCCAAGTCCAAGCAGGGCAAGCGTAGAGGCAAGCGCGTGGGCATGCCCCGGTGGAAGTCCAAGCACAAGGCCCGGCTCGCCTGCCGGTTCACCACCGGCACCATCCGCGTCGAGCCGGACCGCCGCCACGTAACCCTGCCCCGGCTGGGAACGATCCGCACCCACGAATCCACCCGTAAGCTGCAACGGCGCATCGCGAACGGCACCGCCCGAGTCCTGTCGGCCAGCGTCAGGTTCGAGCGGGGCCGGTGGTTCTGCTCGTTCCAGGTCGAGGTCAGCAAGAACGCGCGCATCGCCGCCCGGCCCGGCGTTGTCGCAGGCGTGGATCTCGGCGTCAAGTGCCTCGCCGTGATGGCTGACTCGGCGGGTGCGGTCCAGTACGTGCCGAACCCGGCGCACTACGACGGCGCGCTCAAGCACCTCAAGCGGCTCTCTCGCCGGGTCTCCCGCCGTCAGGGTCCGGACCGGCGCACTGGGCGCAAGCCGTCCAGGCGGTGGGCGATCGCCAACGCCGAACGTAACCGCGTGCACCACCGGGTGGCGAATCTGCGGCAGGACGGCCTGCACAAACTCACCACCGCCATCACCGCCGAGTACGCCACCGTCGTGGTCGAAGACCTCAACGTGGCCGGCATGCTCCGTAACCGCCGCCTGGCCCGCAAGATCGCCGACGCCGGGTTCGCGCAGATCCGCCGCCAGATCACCTACAAGAGCGGCTGGGTCGGCGGCGAAACCATCGTCGCCGACCGCTGGTACCCGTCGTCCAAAACCTGCTCGAGCTGCCGCGTGGTGAAAGCCAAACTGCCGCTGCACGTCCGAGTCTTCGCCTGCGACGCCTGCGGCCTGGTCATCGACCGGGACGAGAACGCAGCCCGCAACCTCGCCGCCCTCGCGACGGCCGTAACAACTGGTACCGGAGTGGCCGGAGACCAGGACGCGCAAGCGTCGAAACCGCGTGGAGCCGACCGCAAGACCCGCGCCACCACCCGCAGCCGCAAGGCCACGGGTGGGCGGGCAGGTGGCGCAACCCTGCTACACCAACGGCAGGAGAAAACGCGAGACCGTCATCAGGACACCGAAGCTCTCACGCTTCGGTGACACCGTCACGGACCTTCCGAGTGGAAACACCCGGAATGCTGATACTCGACCAGAAGATCAGCAACGGCACGCAGAACCCGGTGATTCTGCGGGACGCCGAGTTCGGAGTGGTCCGAGTGCGGGCCTTCGGCGCCTACGCGGCGCGCGTGGTGGACGCGCAGAAGCTCCTGCGGGAGCTGGTCGGCACGGATCCGCAGTTCCGCACCGAGGAGGTGCAGGAATACCTGCGTCAGCTCATCGTGGGGCGGCTCGGCGGCGCGCTGGGCACCGCGGGGGTGCCGCTGCTGGATCTGGCGGCGCACCAGGACGCGATCGGCAGGCGGCTGGCCGCCGTGCTGACCGAGGAACTGGCCGAGGTCGGCATCGCGATCCCGAAGTTCGTGATCGAGAACGTCTCCGTGCCGCCGGAGGTGGAGCGGTCGCTGGACAAGCGGACCAGCATGGGCGCGGTCGGGGATCTGGACCGGTTCACCCGCTACCAGGCCGCCACCGCCCTGGAGGAGGCGGCGAAGAACCCGGGCGGGGGCGCGGGGGCCGGCATCGGGTTGGGCATGGGCATGGCCGCGGGCCAGCAGATGGCCAGGGGCATGGCGGGCGCGGGGACCGCGCCGGCCGCGGTGCCGCCGCCGCTGCCGAACCAGATGCAGTGGTACGTGGGCGTCGCCGGGCAGCGGCAGGGCCCGTTCGACCTGGGTGGGCTGGCCGAGCAGGTGGCCGCGGGCGCGCTGGTCGGGGACACGCTCGTGTGGCGGGCCGGCATGGCGCAGTGGCTGCCGGCCTCGCAGGTTCCGGAGCTGGCGTCGGTGCTGGCGAGTGTCCCACCGCCGCTGCCACCGCAATGACGCGGCACGCGAGCGGGCCGGGGCGCTCCCACGGGAGGGTGCGTTGATGAGTGACACTGCCGTCTCCCCACCGTCGTACCAGTGCGGGGGCTGCGGTGCCCGGGTGGAGTACTCACCGGGCACGGCGGTGCTGCGCTGCCCCTATTGCGGGCATCAGCAGCCGATCGCCGGTGCCGGCCGGGAGGTGCGTGAGCACCCGTACGCCGGGCTGGCCGCGCTGCCACGCAAGCCGGCGGCTAGCGTCGGCGCGTACACGTACGTGTGCCCGGGCTGCGGCGCCCGGACCGAGAGCGATGCCCTCGCTCAGCGGTGCCAGTTCTGCGCCACCCCGCTGGTGGCCGACGCTGCGGCGATTGAGCTGATCGCGCCGGAGGCGGTGTTGCCGTTCGCGGTTGATCAGGCGGGCGTGCGTACCGCCCTGGGCCGGTGGTGCCGCAGCCGCTGGTTCGCACCGAACAGTCTGAAGAAGATCAGCGAGGCGGAGAGCCTCAAGGGCACCTATCTGCCGCACTGGACGTTCGACGCGCGGACCGTCTCGGACTATCGGGGCCAGCGCGGCGAGTACTACTACGTCACCGAGACGTACACGGTGACGGTGGATGGCAGGCAGGAGACGCGCACCCGGCAGGTGCGGCATACCCGCTGGTACCCGGCGAGCGGCACCGTCGGCCGGGACTTCGATGACGTGCTGGTGCCCGCCACGACTGTCCTGCCGGAGAAGAGGCTGGACCAGTTGACGCCGTGGCCGTTGGCCGAGGCGGTCGCTTACCACGGCGACTACCTGGCCGGGTATCACGCGCTGCGATACGACACCGAGCCTGAGGCGGGGCTCGCCGAGGCGAAGGCCCGGATGGCGCCGGTGATCGAGCGGGACTGCCGGTCGGACATCGGCGGCGACGAGCAGCGGGTCAACTCCGTGCACACCATCTACGCGGACGTGACCTACAAACTGCTCCTGCTGCCGGTGTGGATCGCCGCGTACCTGCACGCCGGCCGGTCGTACCAGGTGCTGGTCAACGCCCGGACTGGCGAGGTCATCGGTGAGCGCCCGTACAGCGTCGCCAAGATCACTGCGGCGGTGCTGGCCGGGTTGGCGCTGGTCACGGCGGTGGTGCTGGCATACCTGATGAACCGCTGAGAGGGCGGGGACAACGACGTACCCGGCCCGTCCACCTGGTTCGGCCGCGGCGCTGGCCTTGGTGAAGGACTCGCCGGTCCAGACCCCGGTCACGCCGGCTCGTCACGGGCAGGGCGCCCCCGAGCAGACATCGACGATGTCGCCGGTGAGCAGGAACGTCGCCTTCTGCTCCTGCGCGCTGGGCTGGGCGCGCGGGAACTCGTGCGGGTCGTCGCCGTACTCCGCTCCGGCAGGCGGCAGGTTCGTCGGCGGTGGTGCGGTGGCGGCGCCGCTGTTCCAGATCACGATTGCCGAGCCGGTGTACGGGTATGCGGGGATCGGCGCGATGCCCCAGTACGGCGTGACGTCCAGTGACCAGCCGTCGGCGAGCGCCGGGGTGTGTAGGCGGGCACCGATGGTCCGCGCCTCGACCTCGGCTGCGGCCGGGGAGACCTGGTGGTCGCCGAAGGCCACGTGCATCAGCACCTGATGCGCCGGGGTGCCCGGCAGGGGCCTGTCGGTCATGTGCTGGGCGTACCCGTTGGCCTCGGACCGGTCCCACAGCATCTGCAGCAGCGCGAAGATCAGCTGCTGGTCGACCTTGTCCGGGTAGGACTGATCCATGATGCTCTGGAACGGGGCGAAGTCGAGGCTGCGCTGCAGCAGCGTTGAGTAGTTCATCGCCGGCACGCCGAGCACCGACCGGGTCCAGTCCTGAGCGATAGCGGTAAGGGCGCCGCCGTTGATGCCGCCCTGGCTGTTGCCGTCGTAGTGCAGCCCGCCCGGTGCGTCGATCAGCGGCTGCCCGTTGGCGTCCTGGAACGCCGGGGCGACGGTGAAACCGTCCGGGTGGATCATCGCCCGGCCCAGGAAGAGGAAGTTCAGGAAGCTCTGCTGCAGCCGGTCCGCCACTGCGGGGAAGGCGCTGAGGTCGGTGAAGGCGCCGGCGACGTACGGGACGTCGGCGTTTGCCATGCCGATCCAACTGGTGGCGCAGAAGGTGAAGTTGTGGGTGGCCGACATGGTCTTGACGTTGCCGGCGTTGATCTCGGTGGGTCGGCCGAGCAGGCCGTGGCCGTAGAGCGAGAGGTGCGCCGGATCGGCGGCGGAGGCGCTGCGCGGGATGTTGCAGACAAAGTCGGCCTGCAGCGTCGCGCCCGACGGCGTGGGTCGGGCGTCCGGCGTCTGCGCCTTCCCGTCGCCGCCGGCCGGCCCGTAGTGCAGCCGTGACCCGGGCCCGCCGTTGCCGGTCAGATAGGAAGGTACGGCGACGGTGCCGCTGACCTGCCGTGCGATTCGCGGATCCTGCTGCGGCGAGTAGTTCACGACCTGGGTGACGGTGAATGACGGCGTGTTCGCGCCGAGGGTGGCGAACGCGTCGTCGCGGATCGACAGCATCCGCCCGGTCAAACCCTGCTGGCTCGCCACCGTGAAGTCCCAGGCGAGGTAGAGGTCGTACCGCTTGACGCCGGCGGTGCTCAGGTTAGCGAGGATTCGCTTGATCTGGCGGGTGCGGAGGTCCCGGGGGTTGACGCCGGCGCCATTGACGTAGGCGCGGAACGTGGCCGGCGCCGGGATCAGCGCTCCCGCCCGGTCCCGCAGTCCGCGCAGCCCCACGACGTACCGGGTGCCCTCGGCGAGCGCGACGGCCGGTCGGATGATGAGCAGTTGGCGGTCGGGCTGGCCGGCGGCGTGCGCGTCCAGCTCGGCCCAGTACGGTGTGCGCTGGCCGGTGGCCGTGTTGAGCAGCACAATCGCCGCGTCCGGCGCCAGCGAGCGGCCGATGTCGGTGACCGGCGCGATGCCGGTGGCTGAGGCGTCGAGGCCGGGCACGTGCACCAGGATCGGCGTGCCGGGGCTGTATCCGTCCTGCCGGTTCCATTCGGTCGGGTCGATCGGGACGCCCCGGATGTTGGCCGGCATCGAGGCGGCCGCGAACTGCACCCGCCGTCCCGTGGGGCTGACGGGGATGCTCCTATGGATGTCAAGCGGTGTTCAGGGCGGCGAAGTCGGTGAGGAGAGCTGCGTGAACCTCGCGGACGACGTACCGCTTGAGGCA
>NZ_JBSGJR010000124.1:0-13493 GCF_053605645.1 Micromonospora sp. NPDC003776 | reverse complement strand
CATGGTCGCCTCGGCGCGGGAGCCGATCGCCCGGGGGCGGCACAAGGTGTTCGGCCGGGCCGACCTGGCCGTCATCCCGACCACCTCCACCATCGCCTCGCACCTGCCCCGGGCGGTCGGCATGGGGCTCGCCCTGGAACGGCTGCGCCGGATCGGCAACCCCCAGCACACCGACGGGGACGACGGGTCCGGCTCGCCCTGGCCGCCGGACGCGATCGTGGTCTGCTCGTTCGGCGACGCCTCGGTCAACCACGCCACGGCCACCGCCGCGTTCAACACCGCCGGCTGGTACGACCACACCGGCCTGCGCATCCCGGTCCTCTTCGTCTGCGAGGACAACGGGCTCGGGATCAGCGTCCGCTCGCCCGAGGGCTGGGTCGAGGCGACCCTGCGGGCCAAGCCGGGGATCCGCTACTTCGCGGCCGACGGCACCGACCCGGTCGAGGCGTACCGGGTGGCGGCGGAGGCGGCGGCCTGGGTGCGTCGGCACCGGCGCCCCGCGGTGCTGCACCTGCGCACGGTACGGCTGATGGGGCACGCCGGCGCGGACGCCGAGACCGCGTACCGGAGCCCGGCCGAACTCGCCGCGGACGCCGCGCGGGACCCGCTGCTGGCCACCGCGCGGCGGCTGGTGGAGGCGGGCTTCGTCGACGGCGACGAGCTGCTGGCCCGGTACGACGAGCGGGGCTGGCAGATCCGTCGGGTCGCCGAGGAGGTGCTCGACGAGCCGAAGCTGGCCTCCCCGGCGGAGGTGATCGCCGACCTGGCCCCCCGCCGGCCGGTACGGGTCTCCCGGGCGGTGGCGGAGGCGGCGGAGCACGCGGCCGGGGCCGGCGCGGGCGCGCGGATCGAGGCGTTCGGCGGCAAGCCGCCGGAGCTGGCCGGCCCGCTCACCCTGGCGCAGAGCATCAACGCGGCGCTCGCCGACGGGATGCTGGCCCACCCGGGGATGGCCGTCTTCGGCGAGGACGTCGCCGCCAAGGGCGGCGTGTACGGGGTGACCAAGGGGCTGCGGGACCGGTTCGGCGCGGCCCGGGTCTTCGACACGCTGCTGGACGAGACGTCGATCCTGGGGCTGGGGCTCGGCGCGGGCCTGGCCGGGATGCTGCCGGTGCCGGAGATCCAGTACCTGGCGTACCTGCACAACGCCGAGGACCAGCTGCGGGGCGAGGCCGCCACCATGCGGTTCTTCTCCTGCGGGGCGTTCCGCAACCCGATGGTGGTGCGCGTCGCGGGGCTGGCGTACCAGGAGGGGTTCGGCGGCCACTTCCACAACGACAACTCGCTCGCGGTGCTCCGGGACGTGCCGGGGCTGGTCATCGCCGTGCCGGCGCGGCCGGACGACGCCGCGCCCATGCTGCGTACCTGCCTGGCCGCGGCGGCGGTCGACGGCACCGTCTCGGTCTTCCTGGAGCCGATCGCGCTCTACCACACCCGCGACCTGTACGCGGAGGGCGACGGCGAGTGGCTGGGCGGGTACGCCGAGCCGGGCGCCTGGGCGGCCGGTCACGTCCCGGTCGGCCGGGCCCGGGTGTACGGGGTGGGCTCCGCCGAGGACGTCACGATCATCACCTTCGGCAACGGCGTACGGATGTCGCTGCGCGCGGCGGCCACCCTGGCGGACGAGGGCATCGGCACCCGGGTGGTGGATCTGCGCTGGATCGCCCCGCTGCCGCTGGCGGACATCATCCGGGAGGCCTCGGCGACGGGCCGGGTGCTCGTCGTGGACGAGACCCGCCGGTCCGGCGGGGTGGGCGAGGGGGTGATCGCCGCACTGGTGGACGCAGGATACGTCGGCGCAGTGCGCCGAGTGGCCGGACTTGACTCGTTTGTACCATTAGGCCCGGCGGCGCGTCAGGTTCTGGTCTCCCCGGAAGCCATTACCCAGGGTGCCCGTACGCTGCTGGCACGGTAAATTCCGTTCCACCCGGTGCGCCACTTGCGCGGGGAGCCACAACTGTGTGGACTTGGCCCGACGGCATCGGACGACGCCGCGAGCAGGGATGAGATGAGGAGGCACGCGACAGTGAGCGCGACCGCTGGTCAGGCCGCCGACGGGGTACGCAGCCTGGCGGACCGGTTCGGGATCGAGCCGGGGATGGTCGTCATGGAGATGGGGTACGACGAGGACGTCGACCAGGATCTCCGGGACGCCCTGACCGACCGCTGTGGAGAACTGGTCGACGAGGACACCGACGAGGTGGTCGACGCGGTTCTGGTCTGGTACCGCGACGGCGACGGTGACCTCTTCGAGCTCCTCGTCGACGCCCTCGGGCCGCTGGCCGACGCCGGCGTGGTCTGGCTCCTGACGCCGAAGGCCGGCCGGGACGGTCACGTCGAGCCGAGCGAGGTCGCGGAGAGCGCGCAGACCGCCGGCCTCCAGCAGACCTCCACGATCAACGCGGGCCGCGACTGGAGCGGCGCCCGCCTCGTGCTCCGGCGCGGATCGAAGGGCAGGAAGTAAGCGGCGACCGCGCCCGGCGGCCGCCGCCGGGTGTGGCACCCTGATCATCTCCAGATCCGACCCGAGGAGTAGGCATGCCCATCGAGGTTGGCGCCGAGGCGCCCGACTTCGTGCTCAAGGACCAGAACAACCAGGAGGTCCGCCTCTCGGACTTCCGCGGCCGGCGCACCGTGCTGCTGGTGTTCTACCCGCTCGCCTTCACCGGCATCTGCCAGGGCGAGCTGTGCGAGGTCCGGGACAACCTCAACGAGTACGTCAACGACGACGTGCAGGTGCTGACGGTCAGCGTCGACTCGGTCTACGCGCACAAGATCTGGGCCGACCGGGAGGGCTACCAGTTCCCGCTGCTGGCCGACTTCTGGCCGCACGGCGCGGTGGCCCAGGCGTACGGCGTCTTCAACGACGTCGCGGGCATCGCCAACCGGGGCACGTTCGTGATCGACAAGGCCAGCGTAGTCCGGTTCGCCGAGATGAACATGCCCGGCGAGGCCCGGGACCAGCAGGGTTGGCGCAAGGCCCTCGCCGAGGCCGTCGCCGCCTGATCCACCCCAGGCACACCGTTCGACCGGGCCGGAGGCCGGCAGGTAAGCTTTGCCGAACTCCGGCCCGCCGAACGGGCGTTCCGGGCGCGTAGCTCAGTGGGAGAGCACTCGCCTTACAAGCGAGGGGTCGCAGGTTCGAAACCTGCCGCGCCCACCACCAACCACCAGCGAAACCGCCCCGAGAAGACCACTCCCCGGGGCGGTGACAGCAGGTTGGTCATCCCCGCCAGGGCGGGTCGTCGGTGAGGGCGTAGCGGCGCACCCGGACCGGCCGGCCTTCTGGATCGGTCCACGTGGCGGTGGTCGTGCCGGTGTGCCGCCAGCCGCTCTGCTCGTAGAGGGCAACGGCGGGCGCGGAACGCTCGCGATCGACGATCTCCAGGACGAGCGGGAGCCGGTGTTCCGTGGCCCATCGGCGGGCGTGGGTCAGGAGCTGGTTCCCGACCCTGTGCCCGCGAGCCGCGGGCGTTACGAACAGGCGGCTGACCTCGGCTGCGGGCAGTGCGGCAGGCTCGGCGGCGGAAGCGACGCGGTTGACGGCGACATGGCCGAGGATGGCGCCCTGCTCCGTCTCCGCGACCCAGGCGTGCACTGCGTCGGGTGGCGACAACCAGCGTTCCGGGTCGGCCGGCCAGTTCAGCGGGTAGCGGTCGAGGCGATGTACCGCCGTGAGGATCGCGACGCAGTGTGGGAGGTCAGCCGCCGTACGGTCGCGGATCCGGATGCCGTTCACGATCAGATTGTCACTCAGGTCGTGGTACCGATCCGTCACGCGAACTCGCCTGGTGTGGTCCAGGCGACCCGACTTCACTGACGCAGCCTGTCGGCCGGCCTCGGCCTGAGTGCCGTGATCACCGTGCTGGTCGCCGCACTCGCAGATCACACGAACATCGCCAACGCGTTCTATGCACTTGCGGTCGTCACCGCCGCTGTCACCGCTCTCACGGCCGTGACGCTACGCAGGTCGAATACGAAGCTCGTCTAGGTCAGACGTCCGGGTCCACCCCACCTCGGCACGCTGCGGTTTCCTTACCTGCGGCGCCCACCACAACAGGGCTGACCCCGCGGTCGGCCGCCGACCGGGGCCCGATCATAGGGGTATGAACAACACCGAAGCCCAGCCGCTCGTGGTGCGCCGGGCGGCAGCGGCGGACGCCGCGGCACTGACCCGCGTGCGGGAGGTCATGCTGTCGGAGATGGGGATGCTGACCACCGGCGACCCCGGCTGGCGGGACAAGGCCGAGGCCTGGTTCGCCCGGCGGCTCGATGACAAGGACGACTTCGCCGCCTTCGTCATCGACCACCCGGACCTCGGCGTGGTCAGCTGCGCGGCCGGAGTGTGCGACCGGCACGCCCCGGGACCGGGCAACCCCGGCGGCGTGCAGGGCCTTGTCTTCAACATGAGCACCGACTCCGAGTTCCGCCGCCGGGGCTACGCCCGGGCCTGCCTGGATGCGCTGCTGGCCTGGTTCCGCGACGAGACCGAGGCCCGGGTGATCAACCTGAACGCCACCGGCGACGGCACCGCCCTGTACCGGTCCTTCGGCTTCACCGAGCCCCGGTACCCCGCGCTCCAGCTCCGGCTGGTCCGCCCCAGCTCCTGACGTCGGCGCTACGCGTCCTGCCCCCGGCGCACCATCTCGGTGATCCAGATGGGCGCGTACGGCGACGTGCAGCCCGGGGGCGTCGGGTAGTCCTTGAGCACCGCCAGGCGCTCGCCGATGTCGATCGCCCGCGCGCGGTGGCCGGCGTGCGTGATCCCGATCTGTGCCAGGCACTGGTTCATCGCCCACTGGAGGCGGTCCGGCGCGTCCTTCATCTCCGCCTCGATGACGTCGAGCAGTCCCGCGAGGTCGACCCCGTCGGGTTTCTTCGTCACGCGGTCGGTGGTGAGCGCCCAGCCGGCACTCGCGACCACCGGATCCGGATCGGCGGACCAGGCCCGGCGCAGCTCCTCGGCGTGCGGGTTCTTCTTCACCACGTAGTTCACGAGCCAGTCGTGCACCTTGGGGGTGCGCGCCGCGCGCAACATGGCGTCCAGCTCGTCCCGCTCGAACGCCTTCGGGCGGCAGATCAGGGTCGCCAGCAGCCGCGCCGCGCTGTCACCCGTCTCCCAGAGTCGGCGGGCGAGTTCCTGCTGCGTCTTCAGCCGCTTCGCGAGCGCCCGCAGGCTGCCGAGGTTCACGCCGTGGTCGTCACCGTGTCTCTCATTCACCGCGCGTGCCCTCGGGTCCTCGAGCTCGGCCAATTCAGCCATCACCTCGGCCAGCGTCGTCCCGGTCGGCGTCGTCTCGGTCACCTCAGCCTCCTGCCCGTCGCTGCGACATGCAGCGTACGACCGAAGTGTCGCCGCCAAGCGCCCCGGCGCAGAGTGCCCTAGTTTTGATCGCCGGCTGACGAGTGTGCGGGGGGAGAGCCGAGATGCACGTGACCGTACGGAAGGCGTCGGAGGCCGATGCCCCGGCCCTGGGTGGTCTCCGCTGGCGGCGGCTGGCCGAGGAGCGTGGCTACACCGGCACGGACCGGGTCGACTTCCTGGCCCGGTTCGCCTCCTGGATGGCCGACCACGTGTCGACCCACCTGCCCTTCGTCGCCGAGGTGAGTGACGAGGTGGTCGGCATGGCGTGGCTGATGGTCGGTGACCGGGTGCCGACTCCCGAGCGGCGGCTTCGACGCAGCGGAGACGTCCAGTCGGTTTACGTGGTGCCGGAGTTGCGGGACAGCGGGATCGGTGCGGCGTTGCTGGAGGCCGTACTGGTGGAGGCACGCAGCCTGGATCTAAAGCACGTGACCGTCCACTCCAGCGAGCGAGCGGTGCGCTTCTACCAGCGGGTGGGTTTCCGGCACGACCGGCGATGGCTCCGCTGGCAACCGGAATGAGGCTCGGGTCAGATCCCGGCTGACCCGGCCGGGGAGAGGCGTCGGGCCAGCTCGCGGCAAAGGACGTCCCGGCCCGGTGTCATCCAGCTGAGCCGGACGGTCAGCTCGTACGGCCGGCGCTGGCCGGGTGTCGCCCACTGGTAGGGGCGTAGCGGCGGCCGGGTGTGCCGGGGATCGACCGGCTCGACCACGAGTCGGGGGTCGAGGCCGCCCCGGACGCGGGCACTGGCCAGGTCGGTCCAGTCGATTGCCAGCCGGGTCCCGTCCGGGCCGGTCAGCTCCAGCGCCTCGGCGGTCAACCGCAGGGGCAGACGAGGCTGGTCGCGCAGGTGCCAACGGGTCCCGGCCGCGATGGCGAGGCCGATGAGGCCGTACCGCAGCAGTCCCTCCCACCACGGCTCGCCGGACAGCACCGAATAGGCGGCCAGCGTCGCCCCGGCGCCGAGCAGGGCGAGGATCTTCGCCCGGCGGTGCCGGCGCGGTGAATACCGGAACTCCAGCTCTGCGGAGGCTGCCCGATCGGCCACGGTGCTGTCCTGCCCGAGCGGGTGACCCGGCAAACGACGGCCGGGCCGGCGTGGCGGTCGCTGCGTGCTGCGGCGACTCGCACATTGCCCGGGTCCGGCATCCTGGGGACCATGCCTCGACGGACCCCATCCCCCAGGACCGCACGAACGCTCCGTCGGGGGCGGGCGGGGCTGCGCACGGCTCCGGCAGCACGACTGGTGGGACGTCCGTGACGAGCCGGGCCGCCGGGCCGTCGGAATCGCCGCCACCGGTGGTGTTGCGGCTGCCGTTCCGTGGGACCTGGATCGTCCGCAACAGTCCGGCCCGTCGCGTCCCGAGTCACGGCACCCACGCCTTCGGCGCCGGCCACGCCATCGATTTCGTCGCCGTGCGCGGCCGGCGGACCGCCGCGGTGTGGGACTGGCGGACCGTCTCGGCGGCCGAGCCGGTGGACCGGTTCTACGCCTTCGACCAGCCGATCCTGGCGCCCGTGGGCGGCCGGGTCGTCTCGGCTCAGGACGGCGAGCCGGACCTGGTGGCCCGGCGTTCGCCGCTCGCCGGCATCGGGTACGCGCTCACCCAGGCGTCGCGGGCCCGCCGGGGCGCCCGTGGGCTGGCCGGCAATCACGTCATCCTCGATCTGGCGGACGGCGGGCCGTACCTGGTGGTCGCGCACCTGCGGCGCGGCACGGTGGCGGTGCGACCGGGGGAGACGGTGTCGGCCGGCCAGCCGCTGGGCCGGTGCGGCAACTCGGGCAACTCCACCCAGCCACACGTGCACCTCCAGGTGATGGACGACGTCGACCCGTTCACCGCCGCCGGCGTACCGATCGTTTTCCGCGACTACCGCGTCCGCCGCCGCGACGGTGCCGAGGAGCTGGTGTGGCGCGGCGTGCCGGACAACGGCGAGGTCGTCGAAGCGGTCGACCCGGCCGGCCCATCCGGGGCCGGTCACCCCGGCTCCGGGTCGTCGGGGCAGGGGTGACGGACGGCGTGCTCCGCCTGCGGCGTACGCCCGGACCTGCCGTCACCGGCGGGCGGTCTCCGGAACGGGCGACGGGTCCGGGTCGGTGGGTCCGGTCGCCCGGCCGCCGTGAGCGCCGTCGTCGGTGTCCGCAGGCCGACGTGGCCGCACGGTGAGCCCGGCGGCGACGACGCCGAGGACGATGGTCGCCGCCGCGCACAGCAGCAGCGTCTGCCGGGCGCCCACGGCGGCCGTCAGCGGGCCGCCGAGCATGGTGCCCACTGGCACCGCCAGCACCGTGACGGCACCGTTCGCCGCCAAGACCTGGGGCAGCCGTGCCGGAGTGGTACGGCGTTGGAACAGCGCCATCGAGACGGCCAGGTACGGCGACCAGATCAGCCCGGCGAGGGCGAAGGTCGGCAGCGACAGGCCGACGGGCGCGCCGAGGCCGAGCGGCAGCATGGCCACGCCGAACCCGCTGACGATGCCGACGATGGTCGGCCACAGCGGCCAGCGGCGCAGGTATCCGGTGGCCAGTCCACCGAGGACGGCACCGACCCCGAAGGCCGTGTAGTAGAGGCCGAGGGTCGTCGCGGACCCGTGCGGGCCGTCGACGACCTGGACGGGCATGGCCACGTAGAACGGCCCGAACAGCAGGAAGAACCCGAAGGTCAGCGCCAGCAGGCCGAGCAGGGTGCGGTCGCGGCGGATGACGCCGAAGCCGGCGGCGCGGGAGGCGGCGCGGTCGGCCTGCCCCGCCGCCGGGGCGGCCGGGATCGCGAGGCGGTAGGTGAGCGCCAGCACGGCGAAGCTGGCCGCGTCGACCGCGATGACCCAGACCGGGCCGACCCAGCCGATCAGCAGGCCCGCCAGCGGCGGCCCGACGATGGTGGCGACGTCGGCGATGACGGCGAGCACCGCGTTGGCCGGCAGGTGGTCCCGCTGCGGCAGCAGTTCGGCGATCAGCGTGAAGCGTCCGGCCGAACCCCAGGAGTGCAGCAGCGAGGAGGCGGCGAGCAGGGCCACGTACAGGCCGACGCCGAGCATCCCGGTCAGGTGGGCGACCGGGATCGCGGCGAGCGCGGTGGCGCGCAGCGCCGCGTCCCAGCCGGCGAGCCGCGCCCCGCTCCGGCCGGCCAGCAACCGGCCGAAGAGCAGCGCGCCGGCCGCGCTGGGCAGGGTGTACGCGGCCACCGCGAGCGCCGTCCACGTCCCGCGCTGGCCTGGCGGGGCGAGTTGCATCGCCAGCCAGGTCACCGCGATCAGGGCCATCCCGTCGCCCAGGGCGGAGACCGCCAGCCCGGGCAGGACCCGGCGCAGCAGCGGGTGGCTGACCACTGGCCAGTAGGGCGAGGATCGGGGAAACCGGGGCGGCGCCGCGTCCGAAGGCATGCCACCACCCGACCCGAGTCGGGTGCCGCGTGCCAAGCGAATCGCCTGTGGGCAGAAGATGGCCGCCGGGCGACAGCTGTCGTCCGCAGACGGCCGGCGTCTCCAGTGGAGGGCGGCTGGCCGTGTGGGGCAGCGGCGGAGACGGGTCCGCACTACCGTCGTGATCATGACCCGGTTGTCCGCCCACCCCGGCTACCCGCGGTTCTGGGCGGCCGACACGATCTCCACGTTCGGGACGTACCTGACGACCGTGGCAGTGCCGATCCTGGCGATCGTCACGCTGCACGCGAGCGACGCCGCGGTGGGGTTGATCAACGGGGCGCGGTGGCTGCCGTACCTGCTCTTCGGCCTGCTGGCCGGGGTGGTGGCCGACCGCTACCGGCGGCGGCCGATCCTGGTCGCCACCGACCTGGCCCGCGCCGGGCTGTTGATCCTCATCGCGGGGCTCGCGCTGCTCGGACTGCTCGGCGTGCCCCTGCTGCTGGTCCTGGTCGTCGTCCTCGGCGCGCTGTCGCTGCTGCACGAGGCGGCCCACCAGTCCTACCTGCCCCGGCTCGTCCCGTCCGCCGCGCTGATCCGGGCCAACGCCCGGCTGGAGCAGAGCGCCTCGCTGGCCCAGACCACCGGACCGTTCCTGGGCGGGGCGCTGGTCACGGCGGTCGGCGCGCCGGTGGCCATGCTGGCCGACGCGGTCTCCTACCTGGTCTCCGGGGTGCTGCTGGCGACGATCCGCCGGCCGGAGCCGGCCCCTGCGCCGGCCCGCCGCCACCTCGGGCACGAGCTGCGGGAGGGGCTGTCCTGGGTGTACCGGCATCCGGTGCTGGCACCGTACGCGCTGACCCTGCACGCCCGGTTCCTCTTCGCCAGCGTGGCCTCCACCGGGTTCACCCTCCTCGTCGTACGCGGGCTCGATCCCGGGATGAGCGAGCGGCGGGCGGCGTTCGGGCTCGGCGTGGTGCTGGCCCTCGGTGGTGTCGGCGCGGTCGTCGGCAACGCCCTGTCGCACCGGGTCGGCCGCTGGGGCGCGGGCCGGGCCATCCTGCTGGAACGGGTGGTCGAGCCGCTGGGCTGGACCCTGGCGGCGCTCGCCGCGACCGGCACGGCCGGCTGGCTCATGGTGGGCGCGGCGCAGGTGGTCATCTGGCTCGCGCTCGGGGTCAGCGGGCCGAATGAGATGGGCTACCGGCAGGCGGTCACCCCGGACCGCCTGCAGGGCCGGATGAACGCCACCATCCGCTCGCTGAACTGGGGCATGCTGACCGTCGGCGCGCCGGTCGGCGGCCTGCTCGCCGAGCGGGTCGGCCACCGGGCGACGATCGGGATCGCGGTCGCGGGGATGGCGGTCGCGGCCACGGTGGCCGTCCTCTCCCCGGTACGCACCGCCCGGCATCCGGAGGAGGTCGGGGCGGAGCCGCGGCTCCCGGCGGTCCGCTGAATTCGGTTGCCCGGAGCGAGCCGTGTCGATTGGCTGACGGGGTGGCGGACGTCGACGCGTACTTCATCTGTGCCACGCCGCGCACGGGCAGCTCGCTGCTCTGCGGCCTGCTGGCCTCCACCGGGGTCGCCGGCCGGCCGGAGGCGTACTTCCGGGTGCCCGACGAGGAACTGTGGGCGGGGCGGTGGGGGCTCGGCCCCGGGTGGGGCTACGGCGACTACGTCGAGGCGGCGCTCGCGGCCGGCCGGACCGGCAACGGCGTGTTCGGGGCGAAGCTGATGTGGGGCACCGTCGACCGGGTGGTGGCGGGCCTGGCCACCGTGCATCCGGAGCTGGCCGGCGCCGAGGACGCCTTGCTGCGCCGGGCCTTCGGCCGGACCGCCTTCGTGCACCTGCGCCGCGACGACGTGCTGGCCCAGGCGGTCTCCTGGCTGCGCGCCGAGCAGACGCAACACTGGTACGTGGGCGACGCGGGCGGGAATGGCCGGACCCCGGTGTACGACCCGGACGGCGTGGACGAGCTGCTGGGGACCATCGAGGCGCACCAGGCCGCCTGGGACGAGTGGTTCGCCGCGTACCGGATCACGCCGCACCGGGTCCGTTACGAGGACCTGGCGGCCGACCCGACCGGGGTGGCCCTCGGGGTCCTCGACGCCCTCGGCCTCGCGCTGCCGCCCACGGCGGCGGTCCGTCCCCGGCACCGGCGGCAGGCGGATGCGCTCAACGCCGACTGGATCGCCCGGCACCGGTCCCGGACGTGAGCTTGGCCACGCTCGCCCCGGGGCGAGCGGAGGGGCAGGTCGTCCGCCGTTACCCGGCGGTTAAAGTGGGTGCTGCGAAGTCGCTCCCCGACCAGGGTGCGGCTTCGTAGTGCTTCACGGGATCCGTGGAGCCCAGCCGTCCCGACGTTCTCCGGGCCAACCGAATCGGATCGGCTGCACCCCCACCGCCCGACCGGCGCGTCCGGCGGGCCAACCCGGAACGGAGTACGTCCACGCCATGAGCGTGACTACGCAGGATCCTGCTGCCCCGGTCGAGCCGGCCCAGCCCGCCGAACGCGGCCGCCTCGACCGCTTCTTCGAGATCACCCGCCGGGGCTCGACGGTCAAGCGCGAGGTGCTCGCCGGCCTCACCACCTTCGCGACGATGGCGTACATCGTCGTGCTCAACCCGCTGATCATCGGCACCGCCCCGGACAAGGACGGCAACCTGCTCGGCATCGCGCCGGTCGCCGGGGTCACCGCCCTGGTCGCCGCCGTCATGACGATCATGATGGGCGTGGTCGGTCGGGTGCCGTTCGCCGTGGCGACCGGCCTGGGCCTGAACGCCTTCGTCGCGTACGCGGTCGCCTCCCAGATGACCTGGGCCGAGGCGATGGGCCTCGTGGTGATCGAGGGTCTGATCATCACGGTGCTGGTGCTGACCGGCTTCCGGAAGGCCGTCTTCCGGGCCATCCCGGCCGAGCTGAAGGCCGCCATCGCGGCCGGTATCGGCCTCTTCATCGCGCTGATCGGCTTCGTCGACGGCGGCTTCGTCCGGGCCAGCACCGGCGTGCCGCTGCAGCTCGGCTCCGGCGCCAACGGCACCCTGCACGGCTGGCCCACGCTCGTCTTCGTGGTCGGGCTGCTGGTCACCGGCATCCTGGTCGCCAAGAAGGTGAAGGCCGGCGTGCTGATCGGCATCGTCGCCACCACGGTCATCGCGGTGATCGTCAACGCGGTCGCCAAGCCCGGCGGGGCCTTCACCGCCGACGGCAAGCCCAACCCGGACGGGTGGCGGCTCAACGTCCCGACCCTGCCGGACCCGCTGGTCAAGGGGCCCGACCTGCACCTGATCGGCAACGTGTCGTTCAGCGCGTTCGCGCACGTCGGCGTGATGACCGCGCTGCTGCTGGTGTTCACGCTGGTGCTCGCCGACTTCTTCGACGTGATGGGCACCACCGTCGGCCTGGCCAGGCAGGCCAACCTGGCCACCGAGGACGGCAGCGACATGCCGCGCCTGGGCAAGGTGCTCTTCGTCGACGGTGTCGCCGCGGTCGCCGGCGGTGCGGGCAGCGCCTCCTCCGCCACCACCTACGTGGAGTCCTCCTCCGGCATCGCGGACGGTGGCCGTACCGGCCTGACCAGCGTGGTCACCGGCGTGCTCTTCCTCGGCGCGCTGCTGCTCACCCCGCTGGTGTCGCTGGTGCCGAGCGAGGCCGCCGGCCCGGCCCTGGTGATCGTCGGCGCGCTGATGATCCGCCAGGTCAAGGACATCGACTTCACCGACGTGAGCGTCGCCGTCCCGGCGTTCCTCACCATGACCCTCATGCCGTTCACCTACTCGATCACCAACGGCATCGGCGCCGGCTTCGTCAGCTGGGTGGCGATCCGGGTCGCGCAGGGCAAGGCGCGCTCGATCCACCCGCTGATGTGGGCGGTCGCCGCGGCGTTCGTGATCTACTTCGGCATCAACCTGGTCAAGGCCGTCACCGGCGTCAGCTGACCGGTCCTGCGCCGCGCCCCCGCTGCCCCCGGCCCGAGGCAGCGGGGGCGTGGCGTATCCGGATCATGGGATAGGGTGCGGATGCGCGGACACGCGACCGTCGTGGGCGCAGGGGGAGATGAGGCCATGGATCGCCATGAGCTTCCTCCACCATGCCTTTCTCCGGGTCGCGCGCTGACTGACTGAGACACCGCGGCCCGGGTCGCTCCACGACCTTGGGAGTTTCGCGTTGTCTTTTCCTGACCTGACCACCGACCGTCTCGTGCTGCGCCCGTGGCCCGCCGAGGATGCCGCCGCCGCTTTCGCCGGTGAGCGCTGCCCGCACTGGGCGGCGGACTTTCCCGGCGAGGCGGACCGCATGATCGCCGGCCTGCTCAACCGGGAGCCGGAACGGCCGCACGGGCACTACGTCATGATCGAACGGGAGACCGGCCTCACCGTCGGTGGCATCGGCCTGAAGTGGCCGCCCACCGACGGTTCGATCGAGTTCGGCTACGGCGTCGCGCCGTCCCGGCGCTGCCGGGGCTACACCACCGAGGCGGTCCGGGCGCTGGTCGCCTTCGCCCGCACCCTGCCCGGTATCGCGGAGGTCTTCGCCACCGTGGACCCGGCCAACGTGCCGTCGGTGCGGGTGCTGGAGAAGGCCGGCCTGCGCCACACCGGCACGGTGGCCTCCGACGAGGGGCCGCTGCACCGGTACGTCGCCGGGTAGCCCGTCCGGCCCGGCGGCGCCCAACCCGCCGGGCCGGCCCCCCACCTTGGTGGGGGCAGTTCCTAAGCCGACGTAAACGGGGGGCCCCGCAGGTAAGAGCAGCAACGGGGCGG
>NZ_JBSGJR010000123.1:0-13694 GCF_053605645.1 Micromonospora sp. NPDC003776 | reverse complement strand
CGCTGCGGCAGCGTTGTCCCCGGTGCCGGGCCCGAGGAGGACCCGGCGGCCGGCGCCGGATCCTGCGCCACCGGCCGGACCGGCGGCACCCGGCCCGGCGCCGAGCACCGCCGGGTCGAGCTGCCCGGCCACCTCGGCCGGGCCAAGCACGACCGGCACCCGCGGCCGCCGCCCGAAGGCCTGTTCCAGCAGGTCCAGCCGGTATTCACCGGTCCGCGGCGACCAGTAACCGGTGCCACTGGCGTCGCCCCGGTCGGTGCGCAGCGCGTCCAGGCCGGGGGCCCCGGCGAGCCGCCACGTCAACCAGTCGTGCGGCAGGCACACCGCGGCCACCCGCTCGGCGTTCGCCGGCTCGTGTCGGGCCAGCCAGCGCAGCTTGGTGGCGGTGAAGCTGGCCACCGGCACGGCGCCCGTCGCGTCGGCCCAGAACCGGCGGCCGACCTCGCCCTCGCCGGCCTCAGCGATCAGGTCACGGGCGGCGTCCGCGGAGCGGGTGTCGTTCCACAGCAGGGCGGGGCGGACGACGTCTCCGGCGGCGTCCAGGCAGACCATGCCGTGCTGCTGGCCGGCGACCGAGACCGCGGCCACGTCGGCCAGCCCGCCGGCCGCCGCGACGGCCGCCCGCAGCGCCTCCCACCAGGCGTGCGGGTCGACCTCGGTGCCCTCCGGGTGCGGCGCGCGGCCCTGCCGGAGCAGCGCGCCGGTCTCCGCGTCCCGGACGACCACCTTGCAGGACTGGGTGGACGAGTCGATGCCCGCGACGAGCGGCATGTCGGGCCCGCCTCAGCGCGCGCCGAGCAGGTGCTCGACGGCGAGCTGGTTGAGCCGGACGAAGCCGAAGCCCTTCGCCCCGGCCGCCGCCGGGTCGAACTCCTCGAACGCGGTGCGGTCGGCCAGCAGCTCGGCGTAGCCCTCGCCGGGGTTCAGCGTCGGCGTGGCCAGGTCGGTGACCTTGCTGGCGGCGAGGGCCTCGGCCACCTCCGGGTCGGCCCGGAACGCCGCGGCCCGCTCCTTGAGCAGGAGGTAGGTGCGCATGTTCGCCTCGGCCGACGCCCACACCCCGGTCATGTCCTCGGTCCGGGAGGGCTTGTAGTCGAAGTGCCGTGGCCCGTCGTACGCCGGACCGCCGTTCGGACCGCCGTTCTCCAGCAGGTCGACCAGGGCGAACGCGTTGAGCAGGTCGCCGTGGCCGAAGACCAGGTCCTGGTCGTACTTGATGCCGCGCTGCCCGTTGAGGTCGATGTGGAACAGCTTGCCCTGCCAGAGCGCCTGGGCGATGCCGTGCGCGAAGTTCAGCCCGGCCATCTGCTCGTGCCCGACCTCCGGGTTCAGGCCGACCAGCTCGGGGTGGGCCAGGGTCGAGATGAAGCCGAGCGCGTGCCCGACGGTGGGAAGCAGGATGTCGCCCCGGGGCTCGTTCGGCTTGGGCTCGAGGGCGAAGCGCAGGTCGTAGCCGCGGTCGAGGACGTACTGGCAGAGCAGGTCGACCGCCTCGCGGTAGCGGTCCAGCGCCGAGCGGACGTCCTTGGCCAGGTCGTACTCGGCGCCCTCCCGGCCGCCCCACATCACGAAGGTGCGGGCGCCCAGCTCGGCGGCCAGGTCGACGTTGCGCAGCACCTTGCGCAGCGCGTACCGGCGGACGTCCCGGTCGTTGCTGGTGAAGCCGCCGTCCTTGAAGACCGGGTGGGTGAAGAGGTTGGTGGTGACCATCGGCACGACCAGGCCGGTCTCGTCGAGGGCCTTGCGGAACCGGGCGATGTGCTGGTCCCGGGCGGCGGCGTCGGAGCCGAAGGGGACCAGGTCGTCGTCGTGGAAGGTGATCCCGTACGCGCCGAGCTCGGCGAGCCGGTTCACCGCCTCCACCGGGTCCAGCTCGGGCCGGGTGGCGTCGCCGAACGGGTCACGGGCCGTCCAGCCCACGGTCCAGAGACCGAAGGAGAACTTGTCGGCGGGGGTGGGGCGAGGTGCCATGGCAGACCTCCGGGTGATGGTCGTGGTGTCGTCCACAATTTGTTCAGTGGTTGAATTAAATGGCGCGGATGTGGCAGTGTCAAGGGGTGACCAGCACCAGCACCGGGGCGGTCCGGCAGGGCAGCCTCCGCGAGCTCAACCTGGCGGTGGTCCTCCGGCGCATCGCCGCCGCCGACCGACCGCCCTCCCGGGCCGACCTCGCCGCGGCCACCGGCCTGACCCGGGCCACCGTCTCCGCCGTGGTCGACGACCTGATGGCGGGCCGGCTGGTGACCGAGGCGGAGCCGGCACCCCGTACCGGGGCCGGACGGCCGGCCCGGGGCCTGGTGCTGGCGGCCGACGGCCCCGCCGGGCTCGGGTTGGAGGTCAACGTCGACTACCTGGCCGCGTGCGTGGTCGACCTGACCGGCGCGGTCCGTCACCACCTGGTACGCCGCGCCGACCTGCGCCCGGTCTCCCCCGCCGACACCCTGGACCGGCTCGCCGCGCTCGCCGCCGAGGCCCGTGCCGCGGCCGTACGCGACGGCCTCACCCTGGCCGGCGCGGCGCTCGCGGTGCCCGGCCTGGTCTCCGTCGGCGGCCTGGTCCGGCTGGCGCCCAACCTGGGCTGGCGGGACGTGGACGTGCCCCGGCTGCTCGGCGGGCGCCCGCTCGCCGAACCGGTGCCCGGGCTGCCGGCGCTGGTGGTCGACAACGAGGCCAACCTGGCCGCGCTCGGCGAGCTGCACGCCGGGCCGCCCGGGTCGGCCAGTTTCCTGCACGTCTCGGGCGAGATCGGGATCGGCGCCGGCATCGTCCTCGACGGGGTGCTCTACCGGGGGGCCCGCGGTTGGAGCGGCGAGCTGGGTCACATCCCGGTCGACCCGCGGGGCCGGCCGTGCCGCTGCGGCGGACAGGGCTGCCTGGAGCGGTACGCCGGCCAGGAGGCGATCCTGGCCGCGGCCGGACTGGCCGGCGCCGACCTGCCCGCGGACACCGCCGCGACCCGGCTGGCCGACCTCGCCGCGGCCGGCGACCCGGCCACCCTGGCCGCCCTCACCGACGCCGGCAGCGCCCTCGGGGTGGCCGTGGCGGGCGTGGTGAACCTGCTGGATCTGGACACCGTGGTGCTGGGCGGCGGATACGCCCCGCTCGCCCCCTGGCTCTCCCCGCCCGTGGCCGCCGAGGTCTCCCGGCGGGTGCTGACCGCCGCTTGGTCCCCGGTCACGGTCCGTGCGGCGGCGCTCGGGGCACGGTCCGCGGCGGTCGGCGCAGCCGCCTCGGTGGTCCGCCGGATCGTGGACCGGCCGGTCGGCTGGCTGACCCGGACCGGCTGACCCGCCGTTCCTCGATGGGCGACCGCCTTCCCCGCTCGGTACGCTTGCCCGAAGGCACGTATCCGGCGACCGAGGAGACCACCGACAGCATGCGCACAGGTCAGCTGACCGGGGTGCCCGGCGGCCGGCGGTGACGACGGCCCGACGGGGCGGTCTCGCCGGGCCGGTCAGCGGCGGTGGCCAGGCCTCCCGACCGCGGGTACGGCGGACCACCGGCACCGCGCTGCCGGCCGACTCGCGACTCGCCCGCGAACTTCTCGACGGGCTCGCGGAGGCGGTGGTGACCACCGACCAGACCGGGGTGGTGACCCTGGTCAACGCGATGGCCGCCGAACTCCTCCCCGAACTCTCCCCCGGCACCGACCTGGCCCACTGCCCGGTCCCCGCGCTCGCCCGGGCGGTCGACGGCGGCGCCGACGCCTTCGACGCCGAGCACCACGGCCGGCGGCTGCGCGGCGTACGGCGGGGCCTGGCCGGCGGCCGCTGCGCCTGGTACGTGCGGGACGTCACCGAGGAGCAGGCGCGCACCGACGCCCTGCTGGCCGAGCGCTCCCGGACCGCCTTCCTGGCCCAGGCGGGCAGCCGGCTCGGCCTCTCCCTGCACCGGGACCAGTCGCTGCGGGCCGCCGCCACGCTGCCGGTGCCCTACCTGGCCGACGTCGCGGTGGTCGTGCACCGCCCGGCGCCCCCGGCCGAGGACCTGCCGCACTGGATCCGGTACGCCGAGGGCGACCCCGGCCCGGCCACCGGCGTCGGCGGCTGGGGCCTGGTGGAGTCCGTACCGGGGCTGACCGAGGCGCTGGAGGGCGACGTCACCGAGCCGAGCCCCTGGCTCGACGCCGAGCTGGCCGAGCTGAGGGAGGTGCTGCCCGAGGGCTTCGGCCGCCCGGGCACCGTGCTGATCAGCCCGATGCTCAGCGCCGGCTGCCCGGCCGGCGCGCTGCTGCTGGTCCGCCGGGCCGACCGGGCCGGCTTCGACGAGCGCGAGATCGAGCTGGCCCGGGAGTTCGCCGCCCGGGCGGGCGCGGCCCTGGCCGCCGCCGAGCTGTACGGCGAGCAGGCCCACCTGGCCCGGGTCCTGCAGCAGAGCCTGCTCCCGCCGGAGCTGCCGGCGATCGCCGGGACGGCGCTGGCCGGCGGCTACCGCGCGGCCGGAGACAGCCTGCGCATCGGCGGTGACTTCTACGACGTCTTCCCGACCGGGTCGGGCGCGCTCTTCGCCCTCGGCGACGTCTGCGGCAAGGGCGTCGGAGCGGCCGTGCTCACCGGCCGGGTACGCCAGTCCCTGCAGACCCTGCGCCTGGTCGAGCAGCGCCCGCTGGAGCTCCGGAGAGGGTCAGTAGCGGACGCGGTCCTCGTCGGGCATCAGGATCCAGAGGATCAGATAGATGATCACCTGGGTGCCGGGCAGCAGCAGGGACAGCAGGAACAGCAGCCGGACCATGCCGGCGGACATGCCGAACCGCTGGGCGAGACCGGCGCAGACGCCGGCGAGCATGCGCCCCTGGCGGGGCCGGACCAGTTTGCGACTCATCGTCGTACTCCCACTTCTGCGGCGATCCGCCGCGCTGGATTCCACGCTAGGAACGGGTGCGCGCCGCGCCCTCGGCCCCGAGGAGGATCGGCGACCCGGGCACCCGTAGGTGCTTACCCCGCCGGGTCCCGGCCGACGCGCGCCGGCATCGGGCCGCGCGGCCGGCGGGTTGGTGCGGGGTCGCGGTCCGTGCGGGCCGGAGAAGCGGGGCGTGACGGCGGGGAGACGGGCCCGGGGGAGGCTGGGCGTGCGGGTGTGTGCCGGGGTGGGGACGGGTACTGACCTGGGCGGGTAGGCTCGCCGGTCGGACCCCGTACCCCGGGGTCCACCCGCCGTCCCGGACCGGGCACGGCACACACCGGTCCGGATCCGCACAACGGGTACGACGGCGAGGAAAGTGCAGCCATGATCAGTGTCTTCGACCTCTTCAGCGTCGGCATCGGGCCGTCGAGTTCACACACCGTGGGGCCGATGCGGGCCGCCCGGACCTTCGTGGCCGGGCTGAAGGCGGACGGGCTGCTCACCGACGTGGTGCGGGTGCAGGCCGAGCTGTTCGGTTCGCTGGGCGCCACCGGGCACGGCCACGGCAGCGACCGGGCGGTGCTGCTCGGGCTGGAGGGCGAGGCCCCGGAGACGGTCGACACCGACTCGGTGGGCCCCCGGGTGGCGCGGATCCGGGCCGAGCGGCGGCTCGCCCTGCTCGGCACCCAGGAGATCGACTTCGACCCGGACCGGGACCTGGTGCTGCACCGGCGGCGCTCGCTGCCGTACCACCCGAACGGGATGACCTTCGCGGCCTTCGACGGGACCGGGCAGCAGGTACGGGCCCGCACCTACTACTCCGTCGGCGGCGGGTTCGTGGTCGACGAGGCGGCGGCCGGGGCGGACCGGATCAAGCCGGACAGCACCCGGGTGCGCCACCCGTTCCTCACCGGCGCGGAACTGCTCGCGGTGACCGGGGAGACCGGGCTGTCGATCAGCGAGGTGATGCTCGCCAACGAGCTCTCCTGGCGCAGCGAGGCGGACGTCCGGGCGGGGCTGCTGGAGATCTGGCGGGTCATGCGGGAGTGCGTCGACAACGGCTGTGCCCGCGACGGTGTGCTGCCGGGCGGGCTGAAGGTCCGCCGCCGCGCGGCTGAGCTGCGCCGGAGCCTGGAGGCGGAGGCCGACGCGAGCGACCCGCTGCGCGCCATGGACTGGGTCACCCTCTTCGCGCTCGCGGTGAACGAGGAGAACGCGGCCGGCGGCCGGGTGGTCACCGCGCCGACCAACGGCGCCGCCGGGATCATCCCGGCCGTGCTGCACTACTACACCCGGTTCGTGCCGGGCGCATCCGAGGATGGGGTGGTCCGCTTCCTGCTCGCGGCCGGCGCGATCGGCGTGCTGTTCAAGGAGAACGCCTCGATCTCCGGGGCCGAGGTCGGGTGCCAGGGTGAGGTGGGCTCGGCGTGCTCGATGGCGGCGGCCGGGCTGGCCGAGGCGCTCGGCGGTACGCCGGAGCAGGTGGAGAACGCGGCCGAGATCGGCATGGAGCACAACCTCGGGCTGACCTGTGACCCGGTCGGTGGCCTGGTGCAGATCCCGTGCATCGAGCGGAACGCGGTGGCGAGCATCAAGGCGATCACCGCCGCCCGGCTGGCGCTGCGCGGCGACGGCGTGCACGCCGTCTCGCTGGACAAGGTCATCAAGACCATGCGGGAGACCGGCGCGGACATGAAGGTGAAGTACAAGGAGACCGCGCGGGGTGGCCTCGCGGTGAACGTCATCGAGTGCTGAACCCGAAGGGGTGACCCCGGGGGTACCCGTGTCGGCCGAGGACGGCGAAGGCGAGGATGGGACGGTGACGACAGGAGTCGGCGCACTCTGGTCGGCCCGCAACTCGCTGCGCATCCTGGTCAAGCGGGACCTCGCGGTGAAGTACCAGCAGTCGCTGCTGGGCTACTTCTGGTCGCTGATCGAACCCCTCGGCATGGGCCTGATCTACTGGTTCGTCTTCGGCGTGCTCTATTCCGGCGCGACCCGCCGGCACCTGGGCGAGGCGGCCGGGTCGTACCCGCTCTTCCTGATCACCGGGATCTTCGCCTGGATGTGGGCCAGCTCGGCGCTGACCGAGGCGACCAACGCGCTGACCGGGCAGGCCCGGCTGATCACCACGATGAACGTGCCCCGCCAGGTCTTCCCGATCGGCCGGGTCACCGGCCGGTTCGCCGAGTACCTCGCCGGGCTACCCATCCTGCTCGGCATCGCGGCGGTCTATCTGGCGCACGGGCGGATTCACCCCGGGTGGTGGCCGCTGCTCGCCCTGCCGCTCGCGGTGACCGTGCAGTTCATCCTGCTGGTCGGGCTCGCGCTGCTGCTGTCGGCGTGCAACGTGCTGATGCGGGACATCGAGCGCTTCATGCGGTTGATCATCCGGGTGCTCTTCTACGCCACCCCGATCATCTATCCGCTCTCCCTGGTCCGGGACTCGGGCATGCCGACCTGGCTCAAGGTCGGGTACGAGCTGAACCCGCTGGTCGGCATCTTCCAGCTGCACCACGCGATCTGGTACCCGGACGAGTTCCCCGACGCCCGGCTGCTCGCCGTGACCGTGCTGGGCAGCCTGCTGGTGCTGGCCGCCGGATGGTGGTCGTTCCGCCGGCTCGAACCCGCCGTACTCAAGGAACTCTGAGTGGCGGCGATCATCGAGGCCGAGGGGCTGGGCATCCGGTTCGTCCGCAACCGGCGCCGCCAGCTCCGGCTGCGCGAGCTGCTGATCCACCGGGGCCGGCGGAACGCCGCCACCGACCAGTTCTGGCCGCTGCGGGACGTGTCGTTCCGGATCGAGGCCGGCGAGACCGTGGGGGTGGTCGGGCGCAACGGCACCGGCAAGAGCACCCTGCTGCGGCTGATCGCCGGGGTGCTGATCCCCGACGAGGGCCGGATCCGGGTACGCGGCGCGGTGGCCCCGCTGCTGGAGCTCTCCGCCGGCTTCTCCAACGACCTGACCGGGCGGGAGAACCTGTACCTGGTCGGCGGGCTGCACGGGCTGTCCACGTCGTACCTGCGGAAACACTTCGACGAGATCGTCTCATTCGCCGGGGAGCAGGTCGAGCGCTCGGTGGACACCTCGGTCCGGCACTACTCCTCCGGCATGAAGGTGCGGCTCGGTTTCGCGATCATCGCCCACCTGCCCCACCCGATCCTGCTGATGGACGAGGTCACCGCGGTCGGGGACGCGGAGTTCCGCGCGAAGTGCTATGCGACCATCGAGCGACTCCTCGCGGAAGGGCGCACGCTGGTGCTGGTGTCACACAACGAAAAGGACCTCACCCGGTTCTGTCGTCGGGGGCTCTACCTCGACGCCGGACGGCTGACCGTCGACGGGACCATCGACGAGGCGCTGCGGGCGTACGCCAGCGCTTCCCCGCGGTGACGCTCGCGATCGTGCTCGCCGCCGGGCCGGCGGCGGGCCTGACCACCGGGTCCGGCGAGCGCCTGGCCGACCGGCTCGCCGGGCAGTGGCGACGGGCCGGCGTCGCCGAGGTGCGGGTGGCCGACGACCTGGCCGAGCTGGCCGCACTGCTGACCGCCGCGACCGGCCCGGTGCTGCTCTGCGGCGCGGATCTGGTGGCGCACACCGCGGTGCTGAAGCACCTGGCGACCAGCCCGGTGGGGCCGACGGTGGCCCTCGTGCTGACCGACCCGCCGGCCCCCGGCCGGACGACGGTCCGCGAGGACCGCGGCCAGGTAGTCGCGGCGAACGACCCGGCGGGCGCGACCGGTGTCTTCGGTGGCGCGCTGCGGGTCGGACCGGCGGACCTGCCCTTCCTGACCGCCGCAGCCGAGCGGGCGGCCGCGGGCGGAGCCGACCCGGCGTCCGCGCTGGACCAGCTCTTCGCCGGCCTCGTGGCCCGCGGGTCGCTGATCTTCGCCCACCGGGTACGCCTGCTCGTGGCGCACCGGGTCGGCACGGAGGCGGAGCTGCGCGCGGCCGAGGCGGCGGTGGCCGCGGTCGACGAGGACAAGGCCGAGCTGCGCCTGTCGGTGAAGGAGCGGGACGACTTCTTCACCACCTTCTTCGTCAGCACCTGGTCCCCGTACGTGACCAAGGCGGCCGCCCGGATCGGCCTGAGCCCGACCGGGGTGACCATGATCTCGGTGGCCTTCGCGGTGGCCGCCGCCGTGCTCTTCGGCGCCGGCGGCCGGGCCGCGCTGGTCGCCGGCGGTGTCCTGCTCTATCTGGGCTTCGTGCTGGACTGCGTGGACGGGCAGCTGGCCCGCTACACCCGGCACTTCAGCGCCTGGGGCGGCTGGCTGGACACCATGGCCGACCGGGCCAAGGAGTACGTCGTCTACGCCGGCCTCGGCTACGGCGCCACGCACGCCGGCTTCCGCTACGGCTGGGCGCTGGCGATCGCCGCGATGACGTTGCAGACCGTGCGGCACATGACCGACGCCTGGTACGGGGTGCTGCACGACGAGGCCGCCCGCCGGCCCCGCGCCGCCGCCGAGGAGGCCGAGGGTATCGGCGGGAAGCTGAACGCGGCCTCGACGAAGGTGCAGGCGGACACCGGCTCGGTGTCGTACTGGCTGAAGCGGACGGTGGTCTTCCCGATCGGGGAGCGGTGGGCGTTGATCGCGCTGGCCGCCGCGCTCTTCAATCCGCTGGTGGCGCTCTGCGCGGTGCTGGTCTGGGGGACGTTGGCGTTCGCGTACACCGGGGCGTTGCGGACGCTGCGCGCCTGGTGGATGAAGGTGCCGGTGATGACCACCGTCGACGTGACCCTGCACCGGGACGACGGGCCCGTGGTGCAGCGGTTCGCGGCGGCCCGCCCGTCGGGTCTGGAACGCGTCCTGCTGCGCGCCGCCCGCCCCGGGGTGGGCGTGCTGTGGCTGGCCGTGCTGCCGGCGCTGGCGCCGGCGGTGCTGCTCCTGCTGGCCTGGCGGTGGGGCGGCGACACGCCCCGCTGGGTGGTGGGGGTGGCGCTGCTGGTCTGGCTGCTCGCCGCGCTGGGCGTCCGGGCCACGCCGGACGGGCCGCTGGACTGGCTGGTCCCGGCCGCCCTGCGGGCCGGGGAGTACCTGTTCGCGATCGCCGTCGGGGTGGCCGGCGAGGTGTCTCCCTGGCTGATCTTCGGGTACGTCTTCGTGCTGACCCTGCACCACTACGACCTGATCGCCCGGCTGGAGAAGCGGCAGGTGGCGCCGCCGCTGCACGCCGCCTCGCTGGGCTGGGAGGGGCGGTCGGTGCTGCTCGGTCTAGCGGCAATCGCCGGAATTGCGAGTATCGCTCTGGCTACACTCGGTGCGTACCTTCTCGTGGTTTTTGTCGCGAGCGTGGTCCTCGCCTGGGTGGTCCTGCCGGCGCGCGCCCGACGGACGCCGGTCCCGACGGGCGGAGGTGTCCGCTCGCCGGGCTGACGGAGGGCCGGCCGGATGACTCTGCTCAGCTTCGTCGTACCGGCCTACCGGGTGCAGGGCTACCTGCGGGAGTGTCTCGACTCCATCCTCGACCAGCCGTACGACGACCTCGAGGTGATCGGGATCGACGACGCCTCCCCGGACGACAGCGGCGAGATCCTGCTGGAGTACGCGGAGCGGGACCCGCGGGTACGCCCGGTCCGCCTCGCCGAGAACGTCGGGCTCGGCCCGGCCCGCAACATCGGGCTGGACCGCGCCGTCGGCGAGTACGTCTGGTTCGTCGACGGCGACGACTGGCTGGTCCCCGGCTGCCTCCCGCACGTGGCCGACCGGCTCGTCGCCACCCGCCCGGACGTGCTGATCGTCGACCACGTCCGGGCGCACTGGAACAACATCGGCACCCGCAGCGCCATGCGGGAGGTGTTCCCGCAGCCGCCCGGCGAGACGGCTCTCCGGCTGCTGGACCGGCCGGAGACCCTGCGGCTGCTGCACACCGCGTGGAACCGGCTGGTCCGCCGGGAGTTCCTGGTCGACCGGGGACTGCGCTTCGAACCCGGCTGGTACGAGGACGTCTCGTTCAGCTACCCGGTGCTGCTGGCCGCGTCGCGGATCGGCGTGCTCGACCGGGTCTGCCTCAACTACCGGCAGCGGCGCACCGGGGCGATCACCCGCACCCGGGGCGACCGGCACTTCGAGGTGTTCGCCCAGTGGCACCGGGTGTTCCGGCTGCTGGACCGGTGGGACGGCGAGGCCGGGACGCTGCGTCCGGACCTCTTCGAGCGGATGATCTGGCACTACCTGACCGTGCTCGGCAACGGCGAGCGGATCGCCCCGGAGCTGCGGCCGGCGTTCTTCGCCCAGATCCACGCCGACTACACGCGCTTCCTGCCGCCCGGCGGCTACCCGGTCCCGCCCGGCGTGGAGGGCCTGAAGCACCGCCTGGTGGCCACCGGGCGGTGGCGCACGTTCAGCGCGCTGCGCGACGCCAACCAGGCGGCCGAGACGACCCGGCGGATCGCCCGCAAGACGAAGCGGCGGGTGTTGCCGGTGGCCCGGCGGACCGCGCGCCGGGCCCGGGACGCCGCGCTGCACGAGTACTACCGGGGCGAACTGCACCGGCCGCTGGACCCGACGCTCGCCGTCTTCGCCGCGTACTGGTACCGGGGGTTCGCCTGCAACCCGGCCGCGATCTACGCCGCCGCGCGCCGCCTCGCCCCCGAGGTGCGCGGGGTGTGGGTGGTCCGGCGGGACCGGGTGGCCACCCTCCCGCCCGGCGTGGAGTACGTGGTCGCGGGCACCCGGGACTATTACCGCGCGCTGGCCCGGGCGCGCTGGCTGGTCAACAACGTCAACTTCCCGGACTTCGTCCGCAAGCGGCCCGGCTCGGTGCACCTGCAGACCCACCACGGCACCCCGGTGAAGGTGATGGGCCTGGACCAGCAGCGGTACCCGATGGGCGCGATGGGGATGGACTTCCCCAAGCTGCTGCGCCGGGTGGACCGCTGGGACTTCAGCGTCTCCGCGAACAGCTTCTCCACCCAGATGTGGGAGCGGGCGTACCCGGCTGCGTACACCACCCTGGAGGTGGGCTACCCGCGCAACGACCGGCTGGCGCTGGCCACCCCGGACGAGTGCCAGCAGGTCCGCAAGGAACTCGGCATCGGGCTCGACGAGTTCGTGGTGCTCTACGCGCCCACGCACCGGGAGCACCTGCCCGGCTGGCGGCCACCGTTCGACCCGGACCGGATGCGCGACGTGCTCGGCCCGTCCGGGCGGCTGCTGATGCGCAGCCACTACTTCCACGACCGGGACCGGCGCCCCCGGGGCCCGGCCGCGGGCGGGGTGCTGGACGTCAGCGACCACGACCGGGTGGAGGACCTCTACCTCGCGGCGGACGTGCTGGTCACCGACTACTCGTCGGCGATGTTCGACTACGCGGTCCTGGACCGGCCGATCGTCGTGTACGCGCCGGACTGGGACGCGTACCGGGTGGCGCGGGGTGTCTACTTCGACCTGATCGCCGAGCCGCCCGGCGCGGTGGCGCTGGACTTCCCGGCCCTGCTGGAGCTGTTCCGGTCGGGGGAGTTGCGCTCGCCGGAGGCCGAGCACCATCGGCAGCGGTTCCGGGCGCGGTTCTGCGCCCTCGATGACGGGCACGCCGCCGAGCGGGTGGTCCGCCGGGTCTTCCTGGACGAGCCGGCCTGAGCAGAGGTTACTCGCCGGTTACCTTACGGATCGGAGTCGACCGATCCGCGTAATGGTTCTGTCACGGACTGAACATGGCACGTTTACCCGATGTGCGGAATCGATGATCCTGGTCACAGTCATTCCCGGGTTCGACCGAGAGCTGGGGAGGTGACGGTGGCCACCGTCGCGCTCAAGGATGTCACCAAGGTGTTCCAGGACGGGACAGTCGCGGTCGACACCATCAATCTGGATGTCAACGACGGCGAGTTCATGGTGCTGCTGGGCCCGTCGGGCTGCGGCAAGTCCACCGTGCTCCGGATGGTGGCCGGGCTGGAGGACCCCAGTTCCGGCGCCGTCATGCTGGACGGCGAGGTGGCCAACGACCTGCCACCCCGGGATCGGAAGATCGCCATGGTCTTCCAGGACTTCGCGCTGTATCCGCACATGACCGTCGGCGACAACATCGGCTTCCCGTTGCGGCTGTCCGGGATCGAGCCCGGGCCCCGCGGGGAGCGGATCCAGGACGTCGCCAGCGCGCTGGGCATCGGGGACGTGCTCGCCCGCAAGCCCAGCCAGCTCTCCGGCGGCCAGCGGCAGCGGGTCGCCATGGGGCGGGCGATAGTGCGCCGGCCCGGCCTGTTCCTGATGGACGAGCCGCTCTCCAACCTGGACAGCGGTCTCCGCGCGGAGCTGCGCGCCGAGATCTCCGGACTGACCCGGGAACTCGGCGTCACCACCATCTACGTGACGCACGACCAGGCCGAGGCGCTGACCATGGCCGACCGGGTCGCCATCATGCGCAAGGGCGTGCTCCAGGACGTGGGCACCCCCACCCAGGTGTACGGGCGGCCGGCGACCCTCTACGTCGCCGCGTTCCTCGGCAGCCCCCGGATGAACCTGCTGGAGGCTTCGGTCTACGTCCACCTCGACCGGTACGTGGCGCTGAACCTCGGCGAGCAGTCGCTCTACCTGCCCTGGGACGACATCCGCAGCCGGGCCGTGGCGCACTACCACGGCGAGCGGATCGTGGTCGGGATGCGGGCCGAGGCGCTCACCCCGGTCGCCCCGGACACCCCCGGCGACGTGCTCCAGGGGCGGATCCGCTACCTGGAGCACCACGGCCACGAGTCGCTGGCCTTCCTCGACATCGGCGCCACCGCCATCGTGGTGGACGAGATGGGCACCCCGGTGGAGAACGGGGTCCCCGGTCAGCGGGGCCTGCGCCGGTTCGGCCACGTCATGCAGCGGCTCGCCGGCCGCACGGCGGACGCCCCGGTCTCCGC
>NZ_JBSGJR010000122.1:0-13743 GCF_053605645.1 Micromonospora sp. NPDC003776 | reverse complement strand
GGAGCCGCCGCCACGGTGAACTTGGCCAGCTGCGCGGCCCGGGTGTAGACGTTCGAGCCGTCCACCCCGGTGGAGCGGTCCACGTTGTCCTTGGTGATCCGCAGCGGGTCGCCGAGCAGCAGTTCCTTCTTGTCGCTGAAGTACTTGACGCCGCTGAGGTCGCTGCTGACCTGGTTGTCGCTCGCGAAGGTCTTGCCCTCGGCGAGCTGCTTGCCCGCCCACGCGGTCAGGTAGCCGAGGTTCTCCACGTTCCACAGGATCGCCGCGCTGGACGAGCCGTCGGCCAGGTACGGCTTCATCGCCTGCGGGGTGCCCAGGCCGACGGTGAAGACCTTGCCGACCTTGCCGGCCTCGCGGACGGCCTTCGCGACGCCCGGCGCCGAGCTGGTGCACTCACCGACCAGGCCGGTCAGGTCCGGGTGCGCGTTCATCAGGTCCTTGGCCATCGAGACCGCCTTGGCCTCGTCCTCACCCGCGTAGACCGTGTCGACGATCTGCGCCTTGGGGTACTTCTCCGCGGTGTACTTCTTCTGCACATCGATCCAGGCGTTCAGGTTCGCGGCGGTCTGGCCGCAGGAGACGATGGCGTACTTGCCCTGGCCGCCCATCTTCTCCAGCAGCGAGTCCGTGAGCGCCTGGCCGATGCCCTCGGTGTTGGCCTGGTTGACGAACACCTCGCGCACCGAGTTCGGCGCGTCGGTGTCCGACGTCATGACGTGGATGCCCTTGGCCTTCGCGTCGGCGAGCACCGGCGCCATCGAGTCGGGGTCGTTGGGTGCGACGACGAGGACGTCGACCTTCTGCTGGATCAGGGACTTGACGATGTCCGTCTGCGCCCCGGGGTCCGCCGTGGTGGACCCCTTGTAGATCCAGTTGATACCGAGGTCCTTGGCGGCCTTCTGTCCGCCGGTGTTCATCGCCTCGAAGTACGGGATGCCCTGCAGCTTCGGGACGAACGCGACGCTGATCTGCTTCTGACCGCCGCCGGACTCGCTCGACGACCCGCTGCCGCCACCCTTCTTGCTGCAGCCGGCCATCGCGAGCGCGCCGACGAGCCCGACGGCGAGCAGTGCCGTCGCCCTCTTCGACATCCGCATGGATACTCCTCTCTAGCCTGCCCCCGCTCGGCGGGTGCAGGATGCCGCCCGGGGGCGGCGGATTCGGAATGGTTACTCGACCAGGTCCTGCCCGGGCGAAACCGACGCGACGACGTCGCGGAATCGGGTGTAGTGCTCCCCCCACATGGCGGGGTCGCGCGGTTCGACGAGGCGACCGTGGTCGTCGCGTCGGACCACCTCTCGTATGTCATCCAGTCCCGCGAGCTCGCCGAGCGCCATGAGCTGGACGAGCAGGTTGCCCATGGCGGTGGCCTCGACGGGCCCCGTGCGGACGGGTAGTCCGGTGGTGTCGGCGGTCAGCTGGTTGAGCAGATCGTTGCGGGATCCACCGCCAACGATGTGCACGGCGGTCATCGGCCGTCCCGTGACCTTGACGATCGACTCGAAGGCCACGCGGTAGCGCAGGGCCAGGCCTTCCAGGACGCACCGGGCAACCTCCCCCATGCCGGTGGGCACCGGCTGGCCGGTGGCCCGGCAGTAGGCGCGGATCCGGGCGGGCATGTCGCCGGGGCGTACGAAGGAGGGGTGGTCGACGTCGACGATGCTGCGCGCCGCCGGCGCCTCGGCCGCGAGGGCGACCAGCGCGGGGTAGTCGATGTCGTGGCCCTCCCGCGCCCACTGGCGCCGGCACTCCTGCAGCACCCAGAGCCCCATCACGTTGCGCAGCAGTCGGACCGTCCCGGCCACTCCGCCCTCGTTGGTGAGGTTGGCCTCGCGGGAGCCGTCGTCCACCACGGGGTGCGCCAGTTCCACGCCGGCGAGCGACCAGGTGCCGGAGGAGATGTAGCCGGCGCACGGATTGTCGAACGGCACGGCCGCGACGGCGCTGGCGGTGTCGTGGCTGCCGGGTGTGATGACCCGGGCGCCGGCCAAACCGGGCAACGCGGCCAGCGGGGGCAGGACCGGACCGAGGTCGGTGCCGGCGTCCACCACCTCGGGCAGCAGGTCGGTTCGGAGGCCGAGGTCCTCGAGGAGCTTGGTGGCCCAGGCCCGGCCCGCGACGTCGTACGCCCCGGTGGTGCTGACGGCCGTGAACTCCGCGACGGCGGCGCCCGACATCAGGTGATGGAACAGGTCCGGCATCATGAGCAGGCGGCGGGCTTGCGGCGGCGGGCCGCCGGCGCGGGACTCGGCGAGGAGCTGAAAGATGGCGTTGATCTCCATGAGCTGGACGCCGGTGCTGCCGTAGAGCCGGTCGTGTCCGACGATCCGCGTGGCTTCCGCGAGCATCCCCTCCGTGCGGGCGTCGCGGTGCGACACGGGGTCGGCGACGAGGTCGCCCCGCTCGTCGACGTAGCCGTAGTCGATCCCCCAGGTGTCCACGCCCACCGAGTCGACCGGGCCGCCGGCTCCGGCGCGGCCGAGGCCCGCCAGGATCTCGTGCCACAGCGCGGTCATGTCCCAGCGCAGGTGCCCGTCGGCCATGCGCGGCTGGTTCGGGAAGCGGTGCACGATCTCCGTCTGCAGCCGCCGCCCGTCGAAGGTGCCCACGACGATGCGGCCGCTCTCCGCACCGAGGTCCACGGCGACGCAGCGGCGGCGGCTCATGATTCTCCTCCCCTGGTGACCGGTACGCGCTCCACCGGCACTCCTTGGGACGACCACTGTCGTGCGACGTCGTCCGGGGTGCCGTCGTCGGTGACGAGACCGGTGAGGTGATCGGTGGCGACGAAGGGGTGCAGGCCGAAACGTCCGAGCTTCGAGGAGTCGAAGAGCCCGTAGACGCGGTCGCAGGCCGCGGCGAGTCGCCGCTTGACCGTGGTCTCCTCCAGGCTCAACTCCATCAGCCCGTGCGTGGGGCTGAGCGACCGCAGCCCGAAGAAGCCGACGCTGAGCCGGCCCCGCGACGACAGGTCGTCGCCGAAGTCGCCGACGAGGGACTGGGACGAGCGGCGTACGGTCCCGCCGAGCACGACGACGGTGATCGCGTCGGACTCGCTGAGCACGTCGGCGGCGCGCAACCCGTTGGTCACCACGACCAGGCCGCGCCGGGTGCGCAGTTCCAGGGCCAGGTAGTAGCAGGTCGTGCTGCAGTCCAGGCAGATGGCGTCGCCGTCCTTGACGTGCGCCGCCGCAGCGCGGGCGATCGCCTGCTTCGCGGCCTCGCTGTGCCGCAGTCGCAGGTCGAAGGCCCCCTCGTCGGCGGCCTCGTGCGGCACGGCACCGCCGCGGACGCGCCGCAGCAGCCGGCGCCGTTCGAGCGATTCGAGGTCCTTGCGGATCGTCACGGCCGAGACGCCGAACCGTTCGATCAGGTCCGCGATGCTCACCCGCCCCTGGCCGTCGAGCAGACGCAGCACGTGTTGCTGGCGCTCGTGCTCGGCAATCCCCGGCATGGTCTCGCGGTCCCTCCTGTGCGGTGGTGAGGTGACGCTAGACACACCGCAGCTGAGTGGTCAATAAACGAAAGAGAAGTCGCCGCCGTAACGGTTTCGATTGATTGGGGTTCGGTTTCGATTGCGGTCCGGTTAACGGATCCGGCGGCGAAGGCGCACGTACCGGTGCCGCGCCGACACCAGAAGTGACGGCCAAAAGATAGGCATATACCTATGGCCGTGGAGCGACGACGGCCCCGCCGCCGGCGCCCGCTGGCGGGGCCGGTCGGCGGGACCGTGAGTGACGGGGTCAGTCGTCGGCGGGGTGCGCCGCGATGGTGTGCGCACCGGCGGGGACGCCGGTCAGGTAGACGTACCGGCCGTCGCTGTGCGCCCCGTACGCCTTGGCCTTGGCGCCGTTCCAGGCCAGTTGCCCGTCGACGGTGACCGTGGTGGGCCCGTGGGCGGGGACGGCGATGGTGCCGGTGGTGCCGGCCGGCGCGGTCACGTCCATGACGAAGCGGTCCCGCTCCCGGTCCTGCCGCCAGGAGACCCAGATGGCGCCCTGTGGCGTCGGCACGCGGCCCTGTGCCCACTCTAGGTCACCGGGGTGCGGCTGCACGGCGTAGCCGGCGAACCCGGGGACCGTGGGCCGGACACCGAGGACCTGGTTGGTGAGCAGCGCCGTGCCGCCCGCGGACCACGGGTGGGACATGCTGCCGTCGCCGTAGCGGTACGGGCTGCCGTCGAGGTTGATGTGTTCCCAGGCGCCGGTCGCCGGCGGCTCCTCGACCCCGTTGATCGGCTTGTGCTGCGCGAACTGGTAGCCCCAGACGGTGCGCAGCAGGTGCCACGCCTCGGCGTCGCGCCCGTGGTCGAAGCGGGCCAGCGCCTCCCAGTAGTTCATGAACGGGCCGACCAGCTGCGGCATCGAGCCGGTGCCGGACTTCGCGCCGTACGGCGTCCAGAGCTGGCTTTTCAGCGTGTCCAGGGTCCGGTCGGCCCGGTCGGCCGGGGCCACTCCGGACAACACCGCGAAGACGTTGCCGTCCTGCGGGATGTTCCCCGGCTGCCCGGTGGACTGGCGGTACGCGCCCGCGGCCTCGTTCCACAACTGGTCGTTGACGCCGCGGGTCACCTCGGGAACGAGCCCCCGCCAGTGGGTTGCCCGCGTGTCGTCGTCCCGCAGTTCGGCGAAGGTCGCCGCGTCGCGCAGCACCTCGACGTACAGCGCGTTCACCTCGGTCTCCTTGCCGGAGTCACCGTAGATCCAGTGGCCGCCCTGGTCGTAGAGGTCCAGCAGCCGCGCCCGGTCGTCGCCGACGGTGGCGATCCGCAGTGTGCGGTCGCCCGCGATCGGGCTGCCGTCGGCGAGCGCGGTGCCGTTCGGGTACGCGTCGGTGGAGTTGGTCCACCAGGCGATGATGCCGGAGGGATCGGACTGCTCCAGGTAGTACGTGCCGGGCGCCGCCGGCTCGGGCAGGTCGATCATCAGCCACGCGTTGTCCACCACGTTTTCGAACCGCTTGCTCGCCACCAGTTGGCCCGAGCCGGGCTCCCCCCGGTACAGCGACAGCGTCATGTCGGCGTCGGTGGTGTTGTACGTCGGGAACCGGCCGCCGACCGCGGTGAACGACGACGTGGTGGTGAAGGTCTGGCCCTGGGTGTGGCCGGTCGAGAGTTTCGGCGCGGAGTCCTGCGCTTCGCTGCCCTCAAAGCCCTGGGCGGTCAGCCGGGTCTCCAGGAAGTCCATGGCCTTGGTGAAGGTCGGCCAAATCTCGGCGACGAAGGCGGTGTCGCCGGTGTACAGGTAGTACTCCTGCAGGCCCCGCAGCCACCACAGGTGGTATTCGAGGAAGCCCTGGCAGACGGGCGCGCCCAGGCCGTTCGGGGAGCAGGCCGACAGGTAGCCGTCGCCGCGCTGGGTGCGGGCGATGCTGCGCAACGAGTCGCGCATCGCCTGCCGGTCGTTCGTGGAGGCGTACGCGATCCGTCCGCTGATCGCCAGGTCGCCGTTCCACACCAGCCGGTCGCGCTTCGCACCGTCGACGATCACCCGCTCGCCGACGCCGATCGTCTCGGTGCCGTTCTCGATGCCCTGCTTCGGGTCGATGGTGCCGTTGACGAGGGTGTGCGCGCCCCCGTACCAGATCTTGTTGAGCGCGTCGTCGGCGGAGAGGAACCAGCCGGGCAGCAGCGCGTCGCGGTCGGCGAGGTCGACGCCGGGAGCGGAGGTGTACCGGACCCGGACCGCGTCGATACTCACGCTGGACCCGGCGGGTGCCTCGGGCGCAAGCCGGATCATCAGGTAGCGGAATCCGCCGCGCAGCTCCGGGTCGTGCCACGTGCCGGTTGCCGAGGGCGCCTGCTCGTGCGGGCTCTCGAAACGGCGGTCGCGCTGCGGCTTGGACCAGTCGGCGTTGGCGATCCAACTGGTCGTGCCGAAGGTGTCGCCCCAGTCACCCAGGTAGCCGAGGGTCTCGCTGAACGCGAAGAGCGTGGTCGGCGCCGCACCGGCGAAGTCGACGTCGAGGTAGCCGGAGACCTCGCGTCCGAAGTCGACGATCAGGCGCGGGTCGCTCCGGGCGTCGGTCTTGGTGATGGTGACCGCCTGCCCGTCGGCGGCCAGCACGTGCTCGGGGGCGCTGATGGCGCCGCCACGGGCGTCGGCGCTCAGCACCCGGTCGGGCGCCACCTCGCGGGTCTGCGGGGTGAGCACGTACCGCTGCCAGTCACCGGGCGCGGGGGCGGTGAGCGGGCCGGTTTCGGCGTTGGCTGCTCCCGTCCCGGCGCCGACGACCGCCGTGGTGGCCAGCGCGGCGGCGGCGAAGAACTTGCGGGCTTTTCTCATCTGTCACCTCATCGGGGTTGAGCCGGCGATCGGCGGTGAGGCGGGGGCCTCGGTCCGTTGGTCGAGGAAGACGGTCGTCCGGCCCGGTGCCACGTCGCTGAGCACGACGTGACCGTCCGCGACGGTCCGCTCGGGATGAGGTCCGGTGCCGGCGACGTGGAACGCCTCGGGCGGCGAGCCGTCCAGCGGCACCAGGATGCGGCCGCGGACGTTCGGCGGCAGGTCGACGTCGAGGCGGTACCCGTCGCGGCGGTCCACCCGCACCTCGACCGCTCCCCGGATCGTCGGGACGCGCCCCTCCACCCACGTCAGCGGCCCCGGTTGCGGCGCCACCTGCACTTGTGCGGCCCCGGGGGCGGTGACGGTGACTCCGAGCAGACGCCGCGCGACGATGTTCGCGGGCGCGGAGCCCCAGGCGTGGGAGAAGGTCATGTTCGGCTTCAGCGCCGGATCCCACGCCTCCCCGACGATCGTCGCGCCTAGGTCGTCCATCAGGTGCAGCCAGCTCTCCCGCGCGCGGCTGGTCATCAGCGTGTATCCGGCGTCACCCCTGCCGCCCAGGTACAGCGCGTCGAGGAGGAACTGTGCGCCGTACACGCTCATCCGCATCCCACCGGCGGCCAGGGTGCCGGCGAGCGGGGACCGGTCGCGCCCGTCGGCGACCCCGAGCGCGACCGGGATCGCGGTGGCGTGCTGGGCCCGGTGGTCGGTGGTGAGGCCGTCCCGGTAGGCGGGGGCGGCACGGTCCAGCAGGCGGCCGTTGACCGCCGCCCGGAGCCGTCCCGCCAGGTCGGTGAACCGGCGTGCGTCGTCGGTCCTGCCGAGGACCCGCGCCACCTCGGCGCAGGCCGCGAACGCGGCGCACTGGAAGGCGTTGACCACGGTGTTGACGTCGGTCAGCACGTAGCCGTCCCGGTTGCTGACCGGCCAGTCGACCAGGTCGGAGACCCCGCCCACGGACGGCGGTTTGTGCAGCAGGTCGTCGTCCGCGAGGAACTCGTCGAAGTTCTTCTCCAGGTACAGCGACCAGTCGCGGGCCAGGTGATCCGGGTCCCCGGTGTGGAGGTAGTCCAGCCACGCCGAGAGCACCGACATCAGCCGGTACTCGGACGGCCAGGTCGGGCGCCGGGCGAGGTAGGAGTTCGACCAGCGGGCGAGGGCGTAGGAGCGCTGGGTGGCGTACTCCGAGAGCTGGTTGACGTACGCGTCACCCTCGTACGGGCCCCGTTCCCGGGTGGGGGTGTCCTGGTAGAGGTCCAACCGGGTCGCCGCGATCGAGTAGCGGCACATCTCCCAGACCCGGTTGAGGTCCTCGTCTGAGCAGCGGAAGGCCGCGTCGTCCGCCTGCCACGGCAGCCGGACCACCACCGCACGTACCGTCTCACTCAGGTCCAGCGACGGGTCGGTGATCAGCTCGGCGTACCGGAACCCGCGGTATCCCCAGTGTTCCAGTCGCTGGCTGCCGTCGCGCAGGGTCCACACCTCGCGGTAGACGTTGCCGGTCCGCAGCTGGTAGCGGACCGTGTCCGGCCCGGCCAACTCCTCCCCCAGTCGCACCTCCACCGTCTGCCCGCGGCGCGCGCCGTGCACCTCGAGCGTGAGGCCGCCGACGATCTCGCGGCCGAGGTCGACCAGCCAGCGTCCGTCGCCGACCTGGCGTACGGAGGCAGGGGTGAGGGTCTCGTGCTGCAGGTTCGGGGTCTCCGCCGGGCGCAGTCCGGCGATGGGCGGGCGCTGCGCCGCGGGGCGCCAGGACGAGTCGTCGAAACCGGGCAGCAGCCAGCCGACCGGCTCCTCCCGCGCGTCGATGAACTCCTGCGGGGCGGTGTAGTAGCCGCCGCCGAGGTCACCGGAGGGCGGCAGCCAGCGGCCCCCGGTCCGGGCCCGCCACGACGGACCGGTGCCGACCGTGTCGCGGGTGCCGTCCGCGTACGTGACGTCCAGTTGCGCCAGGAACTGCTTGTCCGTCGGCGTGTGGCAGAGGGCGGCGAGGGCGTTGGCGGAGCCGCGGCGCAGCAGGGCGGTCACGTCGTACGTGTGGTACCGGGGTTCGCCCGCCGGGGCGCGGGTTGGCCCGGATCCGACGTACGCGCCGTTGAGCCAGAGCGAGTAGACGTACTGCCGCACGGGGTCCGGGGACTGCCCGGTGACGTACAGGACCGCCGACTCGACCGGCTTGTCGGCCAGCGCCACCTCGGTGCGCAGCGCCGCCCAGTGGTCCGGCGGCGAACCGGCCAGGAGTTGCTGGCTGCGCCCGACCGACAGCGCCCCGGCGGCCACGGTCCCGCCGGGGAAGGCTCCCGGCCCTCGGGAGAAGTCCTCGGCGAGCAGGACGGCTCCGGAGGAGTCGGTGACCAGGACGTCGTCGTACGTCTGGGACTCGGTGCTGCCGTTGCGGAACCCGAGGGTGCCGGTCGTGTACGTCGGGTCCTCGGTGGTGTCGACCAACTCGCCGTCCAGGTAGGTGCGGATGCGCGGTCCTGCCAGCTCGATCTCGACCCGGATCGGTACGCCGAGCGGGACTGGCCGACCGACCGGTCGCTCGGCCAGCACCCGGTATCCGCCGTTGGTCTGGACGTGCGTCTTGAGCACGCCGGTGGAGCCGGCGAGCAACTGCCACAGGTAGTTGTTGCGGTTGTCCGCGGCCCGGAACACCAGTCCGGCGGACTTTTCCTTGATCACGGTCGTCACCGCGAAGCGCCCGTTGCCGAGTGCCGGCCCGGCGGGCGGGGCGGGTGCCCAGATCGGCTCGGCCTCCCACTCGTCGCCGACGCCGGTGACCACGCGCTGGGGCTGCGACCATCCGGACGGGCGGTCGCCACTGGTCCAGGTGCGTACCCGCCACCAGTAAACGGCACGCGGTCGCAACGACGGGCCGCCCAAAGGCACCGCGGTGGAGTCGGCCGACTCGACGCGCCCGCTGTCCCAGACCACCGTCCCGCCGAGCAGGTCGTCCCGGGTGCCGGCGACCTGCACCTGGTAGGCGGTCTGCATCGGCTGCGGCGCGTCGGCGGGCACGATCCAGGACAGCCGCGGGTGCGGGTCGCCCACGCCCAGGGGGTCGTCGAGCAGGGCGGTGAGCAGGCCGGTCGGAACGTCGGCGGCCGCCTGCGGCGGGTTCGCCGCCGCGCGCACCGGGTCCAGGCCGCCGAGTGCGACGGCCGCGCCGCCGGCGACCCCGAGCTGCATGAAGCGGCGGCGGCTGATCGGCGGGGTCATGCGGCACCTCCGGGCAGGATCCTGATCGCGTCGACGCGGATGTCGCCCTGGGTCGTCATCGGGTCGAGCCGCAGCCCGGTGAGCCGGGTGGGCTGCGCCGGGATGGTGACGGTGTAGGTGCGGGCCGGGCCGTCGCTGACTGCGAACCGGCCGCTCTTGTCCTCGGAGAATCCCCCCTGCGCCGCCGTGGCCCAGAACAGCTGTCCCTGGCTGCTCGCCGACGTCGACATGGTCACCTCGACGGTGAGGCCGTGCGTCAGGTCGAGCGCGAGTGGCGTGCTCTGGACCAGGTACGGGTCGCCGCCGGTCGCGGAGGTGGTGAGCACGCCGCCGGCCACCGTGAACGGGGTCAGTTGGTGCGCCGGCGTCCAGCCCTCGGCGTCATCGTCCCGGTTGAACTCCCACGCCAGGAGCGGGTGGGCCACGGTCACCGGCACGGTGACGCTCGCCCGGCGCCCGTCGTCGCCGGTGGCGGTCAGCGTGAGGTCGTACGTGCCGTCTTCGACGGCGTCCGGGGCGGTGACCGTCACGGCGGCCCGGACGGTCACCGGCGTCTGCGCCGAGTCGACGTCGTAGCGCTGGGTGGCCGGTTCGGCCTTCCAGCCGCCCGGCGCGGCGACCGTGAGCGTGCCGGCGAACCGGTCCGGGGCGATCCCGTCGATCACCGCGGTGAGCTGGGCACTTCCGCCGGGGCGCAGCCCGACCGAGGTGGGCGTCACCGCGAGGGCGAGCGAGCTCACCTGCTCTCCCTCGACCAGGGGGACGTCCAGGGCGCGCTGCGGGCGCAGGACGACCGGCCCGAGCAGCCCGGACGGGTTTGCCCGGCCCTCGAACGCGTTGGTCTGGGTGTTGGTCACCCGCACCTCGACGGTGTTCGCGCCCGGCCGCAGCAGGTCGGTGACGTCCACCGTGTACGGCCGCCCGTCGACGTGCCGGGGCGGCGACCCGTTGACCGTGACCGCGGCCAGTTCCCGCACGGATCCGAGATCGAGCAGCACGCGTCGCCCATCGTCGAGGAACCCATCGGGGACGGTGACCTGGCGGGTGTAGACGCCGGTGCCGGAGAAGGCCGGGTCGAGCGCGGTCCACGACCCGAGGGGCCGGCTGACGGTCTGCGTGCCGTCCCGGTCGAACCGGAACTGCCACGCGCCGTCGAGCGCGATCGGGGTGAGCGGATCGTCGACGGTCGTGCTGCCGCCATACGCCTTCCCGTCGTACCGTCCGGTGACGTAGACCTCGCCGGGGCGGTCCACGGTGACCCGTGCCCGCAACCCGTCGCCGTCGACTGCCACCTGCGTGACGGTGGCGTTGGCGGCGGTGGCGTGCGGGGTCCGGCCGATCGGGTGCGCGCCGGGCCGCAGGACGATCCAGGTCGCCTGGTACGGCCGCAGCTGCATCGGGACCGTCACCCGGTCGTCGCCGAGCCGGAACACCGGCGCCACCTCGGTACGGCCCGTCTCCGGATCCCAGATCTCCGGCACCTGCGCGACGCTGACCGTCACGTCGGTGCGGACCGTCGAGGCCGACACGTTGGTGACGAGCACAGCGTCGTCGGCCGCCCGTTTCACGTGCCGTACCCGGACGTCGGGGTTGGCGGGCGACAGGGTGACACCGGGGTCGATCCGGTCCCGGAGCGTGGCCGCCAGGTCGGCGCGCGAGGGCAGGTAGACGGCGAGCCCGCCGGCGTCGCTGGCCCTGCGCGCGGCCGACGGCGCGGCCGGGTCGGTGTCGAACAGCGCGGTCAGCCGCCGGCGCAGCTCAGCGTCCCGCCCTCGGCCTCCCGGGTCGGCAGGCCGTCGACCGCCACGACGGTGCCGCCCTCGGCGACCAGCCGCTCCGCGGCGGCGAGCGCCTCCAGCGACAGCACGGTGGCCTTCGGCACAACCAGGGCCTGGAACGTCTGGTCGTGCAGCCGCAGCCGGCCCTGGTCGACGGTGAGACCGACGTCCAGGTCCGGGTCGCCGGCCAGCGCCAACGAGTCCAGGTAGTCGAAGTCGAGCTGCGCGGCGAGCAGGGCGTTCGACGTCCCCTTCCACGAGCCGTCGACCTCGCTGAGCCCGGGGCCGTTGCCGGCGAAGCCGCGCACCGTCCACGGGGTGCCCTCGGCCATCACCGACGAGCTGGGGTAGAGCACGCCGACCGGGTTGACCGGGGTCGCGCCGCGGGCCGGTTCGACGAGCCGGCCGGTGAATGAGGCGTACGCGGAGAAGCGCGGCCAGAACGTGTTCTGGAAGAATTCGCTGGGCTGCGACTCGTACCGCCGCTGCCCGTCGATGGAGTAGTAGAAGGCGTGGTTGTCGATGAGGTCGACCCCGCCGGCCACCTCCCAGGCGACCGTGCGCTTCATCTCCTCCAACGACAGGTCCCAGCCGAACGCGCCGAAGGTCTCCGCGAGGTTGCGGTCCCGGTCGAACAGGTGGGCCACCGAGGAGTTCAGCTTCGGGGTGATCACGTCGGTGTTCAGCCCGCTGATCAGGTCCATGCCGGGCAGCTGGTAGTGCTTACTCATCTCGAACCAGCTGCCGCCCTCGATGAGCCGGTGGCTGCCGAGGTCCTCCTCGACCAGCGGGTTGGAGATCAGGGCGATGTGGTGCGCTGCGGCCCAGTCGGCGAGCGGCTTGGTGTGCGCCTCGTTGTACCGGTCGGAGAGCGCGTCGTAGTAGTCGACGCGGGTCTTCGTGGTGGCCGCGCCGGTGTCGTACCAGAGGGCGGCGAGCCGGGTGGTGAGGTCGTATCCGGCATTGCGGGTCAGGTAGCCGCGGAAGCCCGGCGTCCACGGGATCGAGCCGAGGGAGTCGACGCCGCCCCGGTTGTCCGGGAAGTTGTTGTAGAAGCCGGGCTCGTCGTTGAAGATGCCCTGGATCGTCGAGCCGAAGTGGTCACCGAAGCGGCGGGCGTACGTCTCATGCGTGATGTCGATGAACTTCCGCGTGACGTCGGGGTTGAGCATGTCGACGTACGGCTGGTCGGGCTCGAGGTCGGGGTGATAATTCACCAGCGGCCGTTGCACCAGGTGCAGCAGGCACCAGCGGCCCTCCGGCACGTTCCAGCGCAGCCGCCCGTCGGCGCCGACCTCGCCGGTCAGCTCCACGGCCGAGTCCCCGTCCAGGGCGCTGCCGCGGGCCTGCCCGTTCGTCACGCAGCCGCCGTCGCCGCGGTTGCGCAGGGCCACGGCGGCGACCAGCGAGGAGGCCGGCGCCTGGGTCACGTCCCAGCGGGCGAGGTCGCCGGAGAAGTCGTCCGCGAGGAGCGTGGCGCCCGTGTCGAGCGAGGTGACCGTGAGGTTGTCGAACCGGGCCCGCTCGTCCTGCCCCGCCCGGAGGCCGACCCGGCCCGCGCCGAGCGCGGCGATCGCCGGGTCGCTGCGGCGCCCGACCTCCCGGCCGTCGAGAAGGATCGTCACGGTGTCGCCCTGGATCTCGGTGGCCAGGTGATGCCGCTCGCCGTCGCGGATGGTGACGCCCGCCGGGAGCCGGCCTCCGATCAGCCGGCACCCGCCGTTCGTCCGCACGTGCACGCCGAAGGTGGAGGCGGCCTCGGGGTTGTACGGGGAGGTCGTGGTGAGGTTGACCATGACGAGGTTGGCGGCGTCCCGGCTGTGTAGGGTCCATCCGGCGGCCAGCGCGTCGACGGTCAGGTCGAACTCGATCCGGTAGCCGGACCAGTCGGCGCCGTCCCGGGACAACCCGACCTCGCCGCCGTTGACGGTCAGGACGCCGTCGGTCACCGACCAGCCGGCGGGCACCGGAACCGGCACGGGCTGGTCGTAGTGGGACGGCCCGGTCACGTCGCGGGCGACCGGGGTGAGGTACCACGGCAGGTAGTCGGGGACGGCGGGGACGGGCCTGCCGTCGACGTCGCCCCCCTTGACCGTACGGCCGCCGGCGAAGCCGCTCGGCCAGTTGAGGTCGTCGTACAGCCAGGCCTTCATGCCCCGCCGTTTCGCCTCGGTCAGCGCGAAGCCCACCTTGTCGAAGTAGTCCTTGGACAGGTAGTAGGCGTTCTCGCTGGCGCCAAACTCTCCACCGAGCCCCTGCCGGGGATGGATGAAGAACTCCTCGACCCCGTTGGACTTCATCTCGTCGAGCTGCCGGGACAGTTCCGCCTCCGTCAGCTTGCCGTTCCAGAACCAGAAGGCGTGCGGCCGGGCGGTGCTCGGCGGCGACCGGGCAACCAGGCGCAAATGAGCATGTTCGTGCGTGCCCGGCGTCCCGAGCACGCCGTGGTGCGGCGGGTCCTC
>NZ_JBSGJR010000121.1:0-13807 GCF_053605645.1 Micromonospora sp. NPDC003776 | reverse complement strand
TGAGCTTTCTGGGGCTGAACGCAGCGGTGGCCCGGGTCCGATCGGACCCGGGCCACCGGCGTCTTCAGCGTGTCGCGGTCGCTCAGTCGGCGAGCTCGCGGGACTCGGTGGTCTCGAAGACCACCAACTCGGTCAGGCGGACGCGCAGCCGCTCGCGGAGCTGCTCGGGCGCCGTCTCGTTGCCGCAGCAGCGCGCGACCAGCGCCTTCACCTCCTGCTCGATGCCGTACTCCTGCAGGCAGGGCCCGCACTCCTCCAGGTGGTGCCGGATCAGCGTGCGGCGCTCCTCGGCGCACTCCAGGTCGAGGTAGAGGTAGACCTCCGCGAGCACCTCGCGGCAGTCCGTCTCGTGCGGCTCTCCACAGCTCACGGTCACACCTCCCGGCCGGCGGCGGCGGTCGAACCCTTCGACGGCGCGGAACTGAAGCCCCGCTCCGCCGCGTACTGCTCGAGCAGCTTCCGCAGATTACGACGACCGCGGTGCAGCCGGGACATCACGGTGCCGATCGGCGTGCCCATGATGTCGGCGACCTCCTTGTAGGAGAAGCCCTCGACGTCGGTCAGGTAGACCGCCAGGCGGAACTCCTCCGGCAACTGCTGGAGGGCCTCCTTGACGTCGCTGTCCGGCAGCCGGTCCAGCGCCTCGGTCTCGGCCGAGCGCAGCCCGCTGGAGGTGTGCGACTCCGCCTCGGCGAGCTGCCAGTCGGTGATCTCGTCCGTGGGAGCCTGGACGGGCTGGCGCTGCCGCTTCCGGTAGGAGTTGATGTAGGTGTTGGTCAGGATCCGGTAGAGCCAGGCCTTCAGATTCGTACCCTGCTCGAACTGGTGAAAGGCGGCGTACGCCTTCAGGTACGTCTCCTGGACCAGATCCTCGGCATCCGCCGGGTTGCGGGTCATCCGCAGCCCGGCAGCGTAGAGCTGGTCGACGAAGGGCATCGCGTCCCGCTCGAAGCGGGCCCTGCGCTCGTCCGTCTTCTCGGTGGTCAACCGCACATCCCCTCGCGTCGGATGCTTTCCCGCCGAGGATACGCGTACCCGCCTGACGCCAGATTCACTTCCGGACTGTGTGCTGGTGCTCACGGCCGATGCCGCCGCGGGCCACTCCGGCGCGTCGAGCAGCCGTCTGAGCTGCTGCGCGTCCCGTTCGTCCCGCTCCCGGCTCCGTGTCTCGGTCGGCACCGGTCACCCCCCTCGGCTGGAAATGTCGTCCGGAGGTAGTAACGCCCGCCGCCGGTCGGCACATTCCGCCGTCCCGCCGTTCCTGGTCCCGGCCTCGGCCGCGACCGACGCTGGGACCAGGAAGGGCCTGGGAGGATGGCCCCGGAACGCCCGAACCGGACGTCCGGCACCATCCGATGCAACGACCCGCCGCCACCCACGGTCACGCCCCCGCCGCCGACAAGATCACCCCCGGCCCCTCGCCTCCGGCCCTCGCCCCCTGGCCCCGGCCCTCGCCCCCGGGCCCTCGCCTCCGGTTTCTCGCCCCGCGTCGGCGGCCGCCCGCCTGTCTCCGTACCCGCCCCCGACCCGCGGATGGCTGGCTCCGCCCCTCCGACCGACCCGCGCCCTTCAAGGTCACGCTCGAACCGCGAAGTAGTGGTCTCGACGGAGCCGGGAAGCCGCTACTTCCCGGTTCGAGCACGATGGCGCTGGCATCCCGCCCGCCTCCGCCCGTGAGTGGAACGTCATGGAGGTCAAACGGCTCGTTTCACCTCCATACCGTTCCACTCAGGCGCTGCACCCCGCCTCTGGGTGCGTTTGTTGTCGCCGGGGCGCAGCCCAGGCGACCAGCCGCGCGACCCGGCCCAGGACGAGCAACGCCCGGCAGGGCCCAGGACGAGACGCTGGCGACCTCGCGGGACGAGCAGCGCGAGGGCCGCGGGACGGGCCGCGTGCGACGCGGCGCGAGAGGGGACGCCAGCGACGGCCGCTGCGGCGCGAAGGGCCGGCCCGAGCGGATCAGGCGCACAGCCAGTCGCGGACAGGCGCCGACGACGGCCGGCCGAGCGGGTCAAGGAGCGGCCCAGCCCCGGGCGCGCAACCAGTCGCGAACCACGGCCGCCGTGCCCGGCGGGTCGCCGCGCAGGTCGTGCCGTTCGCCGGGGCGAGTCACCACCTCGACGTCCGGTCCCGGCTCGGGCACCCCGAACGGGTCCCGGTCCCCGTTGACCACGAGGGTGGGCAGACCGGTCCGTAACTCGTCGGCGCGGGAGCGTTCCGGGCGACCGGGCGGGTGCAGCGGGAAGGCGAGCGCGACGATCCCGGCCGCGCCCGTCGCGCCAGCGGTCCGGCAGGCGACCCGGGCCCCGCTGGAGCGGCCGCCGACCACCCAGCGGACGACGTCGGGGTGGCGCTCCCGGAGCGCGGTCAGCACCGCCGCCCACGCCTCGTCGAGGTGCCCCGCTGGCGCCGGCGCGCGCCGGCCGGCGACCCGGTACGGCTGGGTCACCCGGACCACGCCCACCCCCGCGGCGACCACGGCGTCGCGGACCGCGACCAGGTCCGGTGCGTCCACGTCGCCGCCCGCGCCGTGACCGAACACCAGCAGGGTGGCGTACCGGGTGGCCGGCAGGTCGGTGTCGACCCGGGCCGGGCCTCGGGCCGTGGCGATCTCGTCGGTCTGCCGCACCGACCCATTCTGCCGCCCGGGCCGGCAGGCCTGACGACGACCGGCCCGGCCGCGCGAACCGGGCACGGAGAACGTGATCGGCAGGCCGGCCGGCGACCGGCACAACCGCGCGAACCCGGCACGGACAACGTGATCGGCAGGCCGGCCGGCGACCCCGCGCGACGCCGCGCGGGCGGAGCGGGCCGGACGGCGACCGACCCGACCATGCGAACCCGGCGCGGACGAGGCGGTCCGCAGGCGCCCTCCGTCCCGGCACGCGCCGGGACGAGAGGAGACGAGACCAGACGGACGCCGAGCCGGCGCAACCCCGGTGCCGGTCCCCAGTTCCGGTCGGACGGACGGCGGCCAGCACCACCGCCCGGCCATCGGCGGACGAGGCGGGCCGCCCGGCCGGAACAGCGCGGCCGTCCAGCGCGCGCATTCGCGGTCAGGGCGGAAAAAGACCGTCGCCCGCACCCCGGGAAGGAGCGCGGGCGACGGTAGGAAATCAGCTCAACGGCACCAGCGTGAGCAGCCGGTCGCGGACCGGCGGACCGGCCTCCTCGAGGGCGTCCGGATCCGGTTGCACCTCACTGCGCCAGGCGACGAGCATGGCCCGCCGTTCGCGCGGTGTGGTGCCGCCCCAGACGCCATGACAGTCACCCACCTCGAGCGCCCAGGCGAGGCAGGATCCCTGCACGTCACAACTGCGGCAGAGCGCGACGGCCGCATCGGCCGGTTCGTTCGGCGCCGGAAAGAAGGTCTCCGGATCCACACTCTGACAGGTCCCTCTGGTCCGCCACGCCTCGTCCTGGCGCCGCTCGCGCAGTGCCCGCAGCAGGCGCGGGTCTCGTCGTGCGGCGGCCACCTCGTGCGGGCGGGGCATACGTGCCCGTGTCAATACACCCACCTCCCCCGTGGGACCGGCTATGATCATGAAGAGATCGATGGGTGTCATCCGCCCCGTGCGAACAGACGCCCAACGCCGGCGCTGTGTTCTATCGCACTTCCGGACACGGGGACAAGGCTCTACGGCAAACATGCCTAAACAACCGGGCGACGATTCAGGCCGAACCCCGGCAAATCAGCACACGACAATGTGTCGCCACTGCTCAGAACAGCGTCGCTTCCGTAACAACCTCCTCGCGGGCGAGCGGAACCCGGACGGTGAGCGCGGAACCGTCGTTGCGGACGTCCCCGACGGCCGGGGAGACCGGGCGGATCTCCAACCCCGCGAGCCACTCCGGCGGAGGCGGGACCAGCAGCGCGGCCGGCTCGTCCGTCGGCCCGAGCCACGACGCCCAGCGCTCTCGGGGCAGCAGCAGCGGCATCCGGTCGTGCACCTCGGCCAGCTCGCCAACCGCCGCGGTGGTCAGCACGCTGAACGTGAGCAGCGCCCGATCGGCGGACTCCCAGGCCGACCAGATGCCGGCGAAGGCGAGCACCGCGCCGTCCCGCGGGGTCATGTAGTAGGGCTGGCGGGCGCCGCCCGGGCCGCGGACCCACTCGTACCAGCCGTCGGCGGGGACCAGGCAGCGCCGGCGGGCGAAGGACGGGGCGTACGCCCGGCTGGTGGCGACGGTCTCGGCCCGCGCGTTGATCATGCGGGCCGCGCCGGCCGCGGTCCGGGACCAGTGCGGCACCAGCCCCCAGCGGCCGACCGAGAGCGCCCGGTGCCCGTCGGGCGAGATCCGGACCAGCGGCACCGGGTCGGTCGGGGCGACGTTGAAGTCCGGGCCGACCGCACCGCCGGTCTCGTCGTACGACTCGAACAGCGCGCTCAGGTCACCCGCGCTCCGACTCGTCGCGTACCTCCCGCACATGGCGCACACGCTAACGCCCCGCGGCCCTTCCGGCTGTCCCGCCAGCCGGGAGCTGGGACGACGGACGGTTCCCCCGGCCGCGCGAATTGGCACAATGTGACCGTGGGGAATCTGACCGCGACGCGTGCGCCGCAGCCGTGGACCGCGCCGACCGCGACCGACCCGGTCGGCATCACGCTGCGCCTGCCCGGCTCCAAGTCGATGACCGCCCGGGCGCTGGTGCTCAGCGCGCTGGCCGGCGGTCCCTCGACGCTGGCCCGGCCGCTACGCGCCCGGGACACCGAGCTGATGGCCGGCGGGCTGCGCGAGCTCGGCGCGCACGTGTCCGTCTCCGACGACGAGCGCTGGCTGGTCCGGCCGCACCGGCTGGTCGGCCCGGCCCACGTCGACGTCGGTCTGGCCGGCACGGTGATGCGCTTCCTGCCGCCGGTGGCCGGCCTCGCCGAGGGTCGGGTCACCTTCGACGGCGACTCGGCGGCCCGGGTCCGCCCGCTCGGCCCGCTGATCGGCGCGTTGCGCTCGCTCGGCGTACGGATCGACACGCCCGCGACCGGCAGCCTGCCGCTGGCGGTCCTCGGCGCCGGCCGGGTCGCCGGCGGCGAGGTGGTGATCGACGCCTCCGCCTCCAGCCAGCTCGTCTCCGGCCTGCTCCTGGCCGCGCCCCGCTTCGACCGGGGTGTGGTGGTCCGGCACGTGGGCCCGCCGGTCCCCTCCGCGCCGCACCTGCGGATGACGGTGCAGATGCTGCGGGCCGCGGGGGCGGCGGTCGACGACACCACCCCCGACGTCTGGACCGTCGAGCCGGGCCCGCTGACCGGGCGCGGCTGGGAGATCGAGCCGGACCTCTCCGGGGCGGTGCCGTTCTTCGCCGCCGCGCTGGTCACCGGCGGCGAGGTGACCCTCCAGGGCTGGCCGCGCAGCAGCATGCAGCCGGTCGAGCAGCTGCGCGCCCTGCTGACCCGGATGGGCGGCGAGGTGACGTTGGGCACCGCCGGCCTCACCGTCCGGGGCACCGGCAGCGTGCACGGCCTCGACGCCGACCTGTCCGACGTGAGCGAGCTGACCCCGGCGCTGACCGCGCTGGCGATGCTCGCCGACTCACCGTCCCGGCTGACCGGGATCGGGCACATCCGGGGGCACGAGACCGACCGGATCGCCGCGCTGGCCAAGGAGTTCGCCGCGCTGGGCGCGGACATCACCGAGTCCACCGACGGGCTGGAGATCCGGCCCCGCCCGCTGCGCGGCGGCACCTTCCGGACGTACGCCGATCACCGGATGGCGCACGCCGCCGCGGTGGCGGGGCTGGCCGTCCCCGGCATCGAGGTGGACGACGTGGCGTGCACCTCCAAGACCATGCCGGAGTTCCCGGCACTATGGTCGGGGATGGTGACCGGCAAGAACTGACGCGACGGGGGGCGACGTCCTGGCGACCAGACGGCGGGAGTACGACGAGGACGACGTGCGGGTCCGGCCCGGGAAGTCGTCGCGTCCGCGTACCCGGACCCGGCCCCGGCACGAGGACGCCGTCGACGGGTTCGTGATCGCCGTCGACCGGGGCCGCTACACCTGCGTGCTCCCCGACGCCGGACCGGACACCCCGACCGTCACCGCCATGCGGGCCCGGGAGCTGGGCCGCAAGTCGGTCGTCGTGGGCGACCGGGTCGGGCTGGTCGGCGACACCTCGGGCGCGCCGGGCGCGCTGGCCCGGATCGTCCGGATCGCCGAACGCAGCTCCGTCCTGCGGCGTACCGCGGAGGACGACGCCACCACCGCCGAGGGGCGGCTGGAGCGGGTGGTGGTCGCCAACGCCGACCAGTTGGTGATCGTCAGCGCGCTGGCCGACCCGCCGCCGCGGACCGGGTTCATCGACCGCTGCCTGGTGGCCGCGTACGACGCCGACATCGAGCCGCTGCTCTGCCTGACCAAGGCCGACCTGGCCGGCCCGGAGGCGGTCCTGGACTACTACACCGAGCTGGAGCTGCCGTACGTGCTGATCCGGCCGGACTCGTCGCTGGACGCGCTGCGCGCGCTGCTGGCCGGGCGGGTCTCGGTCCTGGTGGGGCATTCGGGAGTGGGCAAGTCGACGCTGGTCAACCGGCTGGTCCCGGAGGCCGACCGGGCGGTCGGCAGGGTGAGCGCGATCGGCCGGGGCCGGCACACGTCGACCAGCGCGGTGGCCCTGCGGCTGCCCGGAGCCGGCGGGGGCTGGATCATCGACACCCCCGGGGTACGCAGTTTCGGGCTGGCGCACGTCTCGGCGGAGAGCCTGCTGCACGGCTTCTCCGATCTGGTCGAGGGGACGGTCGACTGCCCGGCGAACTGTCAGCACACCGCCGAGGAGGCGGACTGCGCGCTGGACGCCTGGGTGGCCGCCGGCAAGGCCGACCCGCGGCGGCTGGCGTCGTACCGTCGGCTGCTGGCCTCCCGCAGCGGGGACAGCGACTCCCGCGAGTCCGACCAGCGGAACCCGGGGGATCCGCTGGAGCGGTGACGGCTAGCGTGTCGGCATGACCCGGTACGCCGACGACCTCGCCCTCGCCCACCGGCTGGCGGACGCCGCCGACGCCATCTCCACGGCCCGCTTCCGCGCCCTCGACCTGCGGGTCGACGCGAAGCCGGACCTGACCCCGGTCTCCGACGCGGACACCGCGGTGGAGCGGGAGATCCGCGCCCTGCTGGCCACCCACCGCCCCGGCGACGGCCTGCTCGGCGAGGAGTACGGGGAGCAGCCGCCCACCGGGCCGGACGGGCGCCGCTGGGTGGTCGACCCGATCGACGGCACGAAGAACTTCGTCCGGGGTGTGCCGATCTGGGCCACCCTGATCGCCCTGCTCGAGGGGGACCGCCCGGTCCTCGGCCTGGTCTCCGCCCCGGCGCTGGGCCGGCGCTGGTGGGGCGCGCTCGGCGCCGGCGCGTACGCGGGCCCCGACCCGGCCGCCGGCGTGCCGATCCGGGTTTCCGGGGTGACCGACCTGGCCGATGCCAGCTTCTGCTACTCGTCCCTGACCGGCTGGGAGGCGGCGGGGCGGCTGGACGGGATCCTCCAGCTCATGCGGGACACCTGGCGCAGCCGGGCGTACGGCGACTTCTACGGCTACATGCTGCTTGCCGAGGGGGCGCTGGACGTGATGGTGGAGCCGGAGCTGTCGCTCTGGGACGTCGCGGCCCTGGTGCCGATCGTCACCGAGGCCGGCGGCACCGTCACCGCCCTGGACGGCCGGCCGGCCCCGGCCGGGACCGGCCCGGACGAATTCAGCGCGATCGCCAGCAACGGACCGCTGCACGACGACATCCTGTCCCGGCTCGGCCGGCCGGCCGAGCACTGACCCGCCGGTAGCCTCTATCCTCGCCAGGTGGTGTCCTCCGGCTGGTGCTTCCTCGCGGCGATGATCGTCGCGTACGGCTTCGCCAACCTGCTCCAGTCGATCGCGGCGGCACGGACCACCGTGCACCACACCTTCGATCCGGGGCTGCTGCTCCGGCTGGCCAGCCACCGCACCTACCTGGTCGGGCTGCTGTGCCAGGTCACCGGCTTCGTGCTGGCCTTCCTGGCCCGCCGCGACCTACCCCTGTTCCTGGTCCAGGCCAGTGTGGCGGCCGGGCTCGGGGTCACCGCGGTGATCGGGGTGGTGGTGCTCAAGTGGCGCCTGCCGGCCGCCGAGATCGCCCTCCTGGTGCTGCTGTTCGGCGGGATCACCGCGCTGGTGCTGGCCGCCCAGCCGGCCCCCTCCCGGCAGCTGGGCACCGCCGGACTGATCGGCCTGGCCGGGGCGGTGGCGGTGATCGCCGTCCTCGGGTTCTTCGCCGTCCGGCTGCGCGGCGCGCCCGGCTCGGTGGCGCTCGGCTCGCTGGCCGGGATGGCGTTCTCCGCCGCCGCGGTGGCCGCCCGCCCGCTCGCCTCGGCCGACACGGCGGAGGCGTTCGTCCGGGACCCTCTGCTCTATCTGCTGATCGTGCACTCGCTGATCGGGCAGCTGCTGCTCGGGCTGGCGATGCAGCGCGGTTCCACCACCGCCGCGGTGGCCGCGATGGACGCCGCCGGGGCGGTGCCCGCGGCGATCATCGGCCTGCTGCTGCTGAACGACCGGATCTGGCCGGGCCGGGAGTGGTTGGCCGGCATCGGTTTCCTGGCCACGCTGGTCTCGGTGGTCGGCCTGACCCGGTACGCGGAGCCGCAGCACCACCACGCGGTCGCTCGGGAGCGGGAGCGGGAACGGCCGATGATCACCGCCGGCGCCACCGTCCGCGCCCGCCGCTGAGCCCGACCGACGTCGCGCGGTCCGCTCGATCGACTCGATCTGCCGCAACCCGCGGCCTCCCGGGCGGGAGAGACCGCGACATTCCGCAACCCGTCGGCCGGAACCGGGCAGACGCCGGCGTGCGGCCGGAACCGGGCAGACGCCGGGGACGACGGCCGGCGTCGGTCAGGCGGCCTCGACCGGGCCGCGCTGCTCGGCGGCCACCTCGACGGGCTGGCGGGCCGCGGCCGCCTCCACCGGCTCGACGGGCCGGCGGCGACCGATCACCCGCTCGTAGAGCCGCTCCAGCGCGCCGGCCGTCCGTTCCCAGGTGTAGCTGCACCGGACCCGGTCGACCGCGGCGTGTCCGTACGCGAACCGCCCGGCGTTGTCGGCGAGCAACCGGCGCAGGGCCACCCCGAGGCCGCGTACGTCACCGGGCGGGACGAGCTTGCCGGTCACCTCGTCGACCACGGCGTCGGCGATGCCGCCCATCGCGTAGCCGACCACCGGCACGCCGCAGGCCATCGCCTCCAGCGACACCCGGCCGGCGGAGGAGTAGTGCGGCGTGCAGGCGACCACGTCGGCGGAGCGGTACCAGGTGGCCATCTGGTCGTGCGGCACCGCGCCGACCAGCTTCACCTGCTCGGCCACCCCGGTTCGCTCGGCCAGCTCGCGCAGCCGGCGGGCCTCGGCGTGGTTGGCGAGCTCCTCGGCGGGCGGACCGCCGGCGATCACCAGCTCGGCGTCACCGACCAGGCGCATGGCCCGGATCAGGTCGTCCTGGCCGTGTCCGGGCGAGAGCCCGCCGACGGAGAGGATGCGGGCGCGCTGGTCCCGGGGCGCGGCCTCGCCGTCGGGGTGGAACTGGGCCGTGTCCACCCCGGTGGGCACCATCGCCACCGCGCTGCGTTGCAGCCCCATCCGGGTCAGCTCGTCGACCTCGTCGTTGCACTGGGCGACCGCGATGTCGACCGCCCGGGTCAGCGCCCGCTCCAGGGGGATCCGCTCGCCGGGGCCGTCGTACCGCCGGCCGAGGTGGCGCAGCTGCTCGATGCCGAGCGAGTGGAAGGTCTGCACCACCGGGATGTCCGTCTCGCGTACCGCGTTCGCGGCGGCCAGGCCGCCCAGCCAGTAGTGGCCGTGCACCACCTCCGGCGCCCAGTCGCCGGACCACCGCCGCGCCAGCCAGCCGCCGAACTCGGCCACATGCGGCACCAGCTCGGCGGTGGGCAGCGGGGTGGGCGGGCCGACGGGGACCCGCTCCAGTCGGTAGCCGTCCACCTCGGTGGCGTCCGGCTGGCCCGGTTCGTCGCGCCGCTCGTAGACCCGGACGTCGTGCCCCCGTTCGGCGAGTTCTGCTGCGACCCGTGCGATGTGCTGGTGAGTGCCCACGGCGGGACCGTCGGCGGACGGTCCGGCGTGCGCGCACACAAGGCCGACGCGCATGGTGCACCTCCATGCGTTCATTGCAGCGGTGGGTCCTCCGGTCAGAGGGTCCCATTAACCCGGCCCCGGTGCGCCGAAACCTGGCAGATCGGGATCGGACCGGCCCACCTCGACTTTCCGACCCCGTCGTGCCGCCTGCCCGGATCCGGTCGGCGCCGGCCGTGATCCCTGCTACCCGGGTCGCATGACCGGCCCGGACCGGGGGTACCGGCCAGGAATGCCTCTCACCCGCGCCCTCGACGACGCCACCGTCGTGATCACCGGCGCGTCCAGCGGGATCGGCGCGGCGACCGCGTACGCGCTGGCCCGCCGGGGCGCGGACGTGGTGCTCGCGGCCCGCACCGAGGAGGCCCTGCACCGGGTCGCGGCGCGCTGCCGGGAGCTGGGCGGACGGGCCTTGGCGGTACCCACCGACGTGACCGACCCGGAGGCGGTACGCCGGCTCGCGGCGCGGGCGGCGGCGGAGTTCGGCAAGATCGACGCCTGGGTCAACAACGCGGCGGTGGGAGTCGTCGGGCTCTTCGACGAGATTCCGGTGGCCGAGTTCCGCCGGGTGGTGGCGGTGAACCTGCTCGGCACCGTGTACGGCACGAAGGCGGCCCTGCCCTGGCTGGACGCGGCCGGCGGCGGGGTGCTGGTCAACAACGCGTCCGTGCTGGCCGAGGTGGCGATGCCCTACCAGTCGGCGTACAACGCGACCAAGCACGGCATCCGCGGGCTGGCCGACACCGTCCGGCAGGAGCTGCGGGTGACCGGGCGGGGCAACATCTCCATCTGCACGGTGCTGCCGGCGAGCATCGACGCACCGTTCTTCCGGCACGCCGCCAACCACAGCGGGCGGGAGCTGACTCCACCCCCACCGGTCTACCCGCCGGAGGTGGCCGCCGAGACGATCGTCCGGCTGCTGCGCCGGCCCCGCCGCGAGGCGTACGCCGGGGGCGCCGCCCGGTTGCTGGGGCTCCAGTGGCGGCTGGCCCCGGCGCTGGTCGAGCGGGCCCTCGGCTGGTACGCCGCGCGCACCCAGTTCGGTCCCGGCGTGGCGCTGGACAGCGCCGGGAACCTGTTCCGGCCCGACGCCGAGGCCGCGCGGTCCGGCGGCTGGCACGGCCGGCGGCGGCAACTGGTCCGGGTGACTGCGGCGTTCGGGCTGGCCGCGGCCGGCACCGCGGTCGGCACCCTGGCCGCGATGACCCGGCGCGCGCGGACGGAGCGCGGATGAATCCGCTGGACCGGCCGGATGCGCATCCCTCACCCGACGTGCACAATGGGACGATCATGCCGACGGACGTGCGATGCCTGGTGGAGGCGGACGAATCGTCCGCGATCGTCAGGCTGACCGGGGTGCTCGACCCGGCCGGGACGGATGCGGTCCGCGATGCCCTGCTGGCGCGGCTCTGGCAGCGACCGGGCCCCGTGATCGTCGACCTGTCCCGGGTCCGGATCGCCGGAGCGGACGCCCGCGCCGTCGTCGACGAGGTGCACCGGACGGTGGCCGACTGGCCCGCCGCGGGGATCCTCGTGCTCGACCCGGCTGCCGGCCCCGATGCCGGCGCCCGGGGCCCGGCCGGCTTCGGCGGCGCGCCGGTCTACCGGTCGCTGGACGAGGCACAGGCCACGCTGGTCGACGCGCCGCTGGCGGCCGTGCTGAACGCCGACCTGCCCCCGCTGGCGGTGGCGGCCCGGGAGGCCCGCGGGCTGGTCACCGACGGCTGCGCCCGCTGGGGCGTGCCGGAGCTGGCCGAACCGGCGTGCATCGCGGTGACCGAGATGGTCAACAACGTGGTCGCCCACGCCGGCACGCCGATGACCATCCGGGTCGCTCCGCGCGACTCCGCGCTGCACCTGGCGGTCCGTGACCACTCCGCCCGGCTGCCCGCGTACGCCGGCCTGGCGCCGCTGAACTCGGCCGGGGGTCGCGGCCTGCTGCTCATCCACACGGTGGCCCGGAGCTGGGGCAGCACGCCGTTGCCCGACGGCAAGGTGGTCTGGTGCGTGCTGTACGCCGAAGACGAGGCGGCGTTCCAGGGCTGAGCCGCCCTCTTTGACCCCGTTCCTCCCGATCCACCCGGTCGAACGCGGTTAATGCGCCGAGCCCAGCGGGTAGTGACCACTCATGCGCGACGACGACTACCCCACCCCCGTGTCCGACCCGGAGGCGGAGGGCCTGCCCGACACCGCCGACGACGACTCGACCGCCAACGACGACGTCCGGACCGGCCGCGAGGCCGACGGCCCCGAGCCGGCGCAGCTGCCCGGCGACCGCACCCCGGTGGCCGTGGACCGGTACGGGACGACCGCCGAGGAGCAGCTCGACGGCGAGTCGCTGGACTACAAGCTCCAGCGCGAGCAGTATGAGCGGCCCGCCGACGACCCGCTGGCCGGCGCGGTCGACCCGGACATCGCCGCCGAGGCGGACAGCGAGGAGGCCGCCGCGCAGGCCCAGCTCGACGCCGACGTGATCGACCCCGGCCCGACCTCGGACCCGCACTCGCCGGTGTCCCTCTACGACCACGGGCAGCTCGGCGCGGTCGCCGACCATCAGGTGGGCCGGCTGGTCGAGCCGGACGAGGGCGCGCACACCGACCTGGAGACCGACAACGTCGCGTACGACGCCGGCGCGGCGGGCGGTGGGGCGACCGCGGAGGAGCTGGCCATCCACGAGACCCGGCCGCCGGAGGCGACCTGACCGTCAGTCGTCCAGGCCCCGCTCGATGGCGTACCGGGTCAGTTCGACCCGGTTGTGCAGTTGGAGCTTGCCGAGCGTGTTCTGCACGTGGTTCTGCACCGTCCGGTGGGAGAGCCCGAGCCGCTCGGCGATCTGCTTGTACGACAGGCCCTTGGCCACCAGACGCAGCACCTCGGTCTCCCGTTCGGTGAGCCGGGGTGCGCCGTCGTCCGCGGCGACCGGACCCGCCGCCAGCCGCCGGTACTCCCCCAGCACCAGCCCGGCCAGGCCCGGGGTGAAGACCGGCTCGCCGCCCGCGGTGCGGCGCACCGCGTCCAGGAACTCGGCCGGCGCGGCCGACTTGACCAGATAGCCGGTCGCGCCGGCCTTGACCGCGTCCAGGACGCGCTGCGGCTCGCCGCTGGCGGACAGCATCAGCACCCGGACCTCGGGCAGCGCCGCGCGTAGCCCGCGGATCACCTCGACCCCGGAGATGTCGGGCAGTTGGAGGTCGAGCACCACCACGTCGGGGCGGGCCGCCGGGGCCAGCCGGACGGCCTGCCGGCCCTCCCCGCTGGTCGCCACCACCTCGTACCCGGCCTCGGTGAGGTCGCGGGCGACGCCCTCACGCCACATCGGGTGGTCGTCGACCACCATCACCCGGATGCTACCGGCCGCTCCTGGGCACGCTCAGCTCGATCTCCGTACCGGCGCCTGGGGCGGAGACGATGCGCGCCGTGCCGCCCAGGTCGGCCATCCGGCCCCGGATGGACTGGGCCACCCCGAGCCGGCCCTGCGCCGCGGCCTCGGCGAGCCGCCCCGCCGGCATCCCCGGCCCGTCGTCGCGTACCGAGACCGTCACCGTCTCCCCCTCGTCCTCGATCAGCACCCACGCCCGCCCACCGGCGTGCCGGGCCACGTTGTCCAGCGCCGCCCCGACCGCGGCCGCCACCTCGCCGGCCACCCCGGCGGGCAACGGCACCGGGGTGGCCGGAGCGGCCACCTCGACCGTCGCCGAGGCGTA
>NZ_JBSGJR010000120.1:0-13818 GCF_053605645.1 Micromonospora sp. NPDC003776 | reverse complement strand
ACCTCGAAGGTCGAGCGAGCGGGGCGATGGCCCGACGGTCACCGGTGCACTCGAACCAACATCAGCTCGAGTGAGACAAGGGTGCACCAATGAGCCTACGCCGAGCCGAGCCGAGAATCGCACAACGGAGTGGAACCACCACCGACGGCAATGGTTCCACTCCGTTGTCAATGTGCGTCGCACCCCGGCGGCCGTCGACCCCGAGTCGAGGCATCCTGCCACCGCTCATGCCCTCTGGTGCGCGCTGGACTGCACACGGTCACACGATGGAGATCGACCGCACCTGGGTGTTGCCCTTCGTGTCGACGTACACCTTGTAGTCGCCGACGGGGTAAGTGCCGGCGGCGTTGTTGTCGATCGTGAACGTGGCCGTCACCGGAGACTCGCTGCCGTCGATGTGGGTCTGCTTCACCGTGATGGTCAACTCGTTCGTGTCGCCCGTCAGCTTCTTCACCACCGCCGACGGCTTCGCATCGATGACCGCGTTGGCGACGGTCACGTAGACCGCGTCGGGTGAGGAGAACTCCGCGTTCTTCTGCCCATCACCGAACAGGAAGAAGCCCCGCTGTTCGACGGCCCCGCGCCCGGGGAACGGATCCGGGTTCGAGGCCAGGTACGTCGGATTGACCGTGTACAGGTCCGTCTTGGAATCCGCGACGACGGCCTTCACCCCGGTGTACGGCGCATCGGTGATCGCGAGGTTGACCGACAGGTAGATGGCGTCGGGGTTGTTGGCCGACCTGCGCGAGGAGAAGTACTTGTCCGTACTCTGCCCCGCAGGGACGGCCAGCGGCACGACCTTGTCGCCGACGAGAATGTTGAACTGGAAGTCGCCGTAGCCGCCGGCGACGAACTTCGCCCAGGCCGCGTCCGACATGTAGTCGGGGCGCTCCACCTTGAACTCCAGCCGCATCGGCGCCACGTACGTGCTGGTCTGGTACTCGGGGTCGGTCAGCGGCAGGTAGACCCCTCCCGGGGCATGTCCCAGTTCGAAGGCCGACGCCGTCGGGGTCGAGTTGCCGCGCCCGTTCCACATCGGGATGTTGAACGAGGTGGCACCGAGCAGGGCCTGGCCGCCCAACTGGCTCGTGCCGACCGCGGCCGACGCGTCCTTGTAGGTTCCGATCGTGACGTCGAGCAGGTCGAGGTCCGCCCGGTCGGCGTTCAGCCCCGGCATGTCCGCCCACATGAACTTGGCACCGGCCGGCCCCGAGTACCGGGCCATCTCCAGCATGCCATCGGCCATGATCTTGGTCATCTGCACCGCCGAGTCGACCTTCATCCGCTCGTTGGCCGTGTGCCACCAGCGCTCGTTACCCGGGATGACGGCGCCGAAGGCAGTCATCTTGTTGCGGAAGCTGCTGGCCAGGGTGCCACCGGTCGTGCCCTGCGGATAGACCACGTCCCGGAGGGAGTACGGATCCGCGAACTCCCCCGGGTTGCGGTCGATCGAGGCCTGGTAGCTGCCGAACTGGAGAGCCGTCAGCGGGTTGTCGTGCGTGACGTACAACCCGGCGCCGACGGGCGAGCCGAGGTTGCCGATGGTGAACCCCTTCGCCTGGAAGGCGGCCGTGACCGCCGCCGTCGCCTGGCCGGAGTCGGCCGCGGTGACGTGCATGCTGCGCACGTACATCGGCATGCTGAGGCTGCCGGAGGCGTCCGTGTAGAAGCTCGTCGGGGTCTCCGAATTGATGCCGCCCATGAGGGCGAAGGTCAGGTTCGGCGTGCCGTTGCTCGGGTTGCGCAACAGGTTCGCCGGGATGTCCATGTACTTGCCGATATAGGCCTCGCCTTCGACCCCGTCGCGGAAGAACAGGTCGGTGATGCCGTCGGCGGCCTTCTTCAGTTGCATGTCGGCGGCCGTGATGCCCACTTCGCCGAGCCCCTTGGAGAGGAGGAACATCCCCCACACGACGGCATTCTTGCCGTACTGCGGGGTCGGCATCTCCATCGCCACATCGGTGTTGATCTCCAGCGTGAGCGCGTCGCCGGTGATCGTGGTCTGCACCTTGGGCGTGGTGCGGGGAGCAGCCGGGAGCCAACCCCTCGTGGTCGCGGCAGCGGTGATCGCCGACACGAACCGGTCGCGCTCGGCGGCGCCGACCCCGGCCACGTTGAGGGTGAAAATGGCCCGCGAGGCGATCTGCGTGGTGCTGCCGTACGCGATGTCCTTGAGCGTCGGGTCACCTTCGCGCAGCGTGACACCGGCGGTGGCAGCCGTCAGCCGGAAGGCCCTGGTGCTGTCCGCGGACAAGCTCATCGACACCGACGGGGTCACCGATCCGGAGTTGCCGACGATGACCGGGAACCGCGAGTCGGAGGTGTAGGCCGCGATCGGGATCTCCTCCCGATTGAGGTTCTTGTAGGCCCAGTTGTCGTAGAAGCTCGGGTTCGAGTTGTACGGGATGGACTGGAAGGTGGCCGTGTTCGTCGTCGAGGGCGTGCCGGGACCGCCGTCTTCGTAGATCCCCATGACGATGCGGATCCGTCGGTCGAGGGGCAACCCCGCCTCGAGCAGCGCCTTGGCCGCGAGCAGCGTCGCCAGCGTCGGGCCGCTGTCGTCCTGGATGCCCGCCCCGTAGACCCAGCCGTCCTGGACATAGGGCGAGTGGTACGCACCAGGAGTGCCCAGGTTGCCATCGGCGTCCCGCCAGCGCGCCAGCTGAGCCGCCGAAACGGAAGCCGTCGGCGAGTCGAGGTGGCTCAACGCCATGACCATCTCCGGGGCGTCCGGGTCACCGATCTCCGCGTAGACGTACTTGTCGGGTTGGCGTTGGACGACCACCGGGAAACCCAGGTCGGTGGCCAGCTTGACCACCCAGGCGAGCTTGGCGACCTTGCGGTCGTACTCGTGCTGGTTGGCTTCGGTGTTGCTGACCGGGAAGGGATACGCCGTCGCGGCCGTGCCGCCTCGGGAGATGGAGTCGTAGCTCGACCCGTCCAGCATCGCCCCGACCAGACTGAGCGGGTCGTAGCTGCCGTCCCCCGCCCGCGCGCTGCTGACACGTCCAGCCAACGCCTCGACTTCCGCGTGGATCGCGTCGCGCTCGGCGTCGGTCACCGACAGGTCGTAGGTGACGCTCGGCCGGAAGCGCTCCTCACCGGGGCTGGCCGCGGACGCGTGGGACGTGGGCGCAACGGTCGCCGCGAGGGTCGCGGCGAGCAGGACGGAGAAGGCTGTCGTCCGTCGGTCTCTCATAGAGGCTCCAGAACAGGGGGGATGACACTTTGGCGACAGCACACGCCAGCCGTGCCGCCAGTGGCCGACGGGGCGGCATTTCTTGAGGATGATCTGAGAATCGGCCGGTGCCGTCAGCTCGGCCGCAGCCGGTGGCCCACCCCGCGTACGGTCTCCACCAGGCCAGCGCCGTCGAGCTTGCCGCCTAGGGCCGCGACGCGGACGTTGAGGGTGTGTCCCGCCTTCCGGGTGGTCTGCCGTACGTCCATCAGCAACCCCTCATCTCGTCACCCAGGCGAGGAGTGGTCACCACCTGCGGAGATTGCAGATATCCCGAGTCGCCTGCCGGATGAGTGCTCCGGTCTTCCGGGGGTCGACGTTGCCTCTCGCTGCGCCGGAAAAGCGAGAAGTATCCCGCACCAGGAGAACCGCACCGATCCAGCCCACGATGATTCCCAGCGTCATGGCGACAAAGAGCAGCATCACGAGCGGCACAAGAACGCTCTCTGCGACTCCGAGGCGGACCAGCAGCATCAACAAGGCCGTGACCGGGAAAAGCAAAGCAAGCCGCATCCCCCTGACAAAGAGGCGGTATCTGTAGGACTCCGCAATCGTGGGCATGTCGGGGCTATCCAACTGACCCTCCACTCCGGCCTCAGGCGCTCGCCACACAATCGCACCCTGCGCCAAAATTGCGCCATCCGGATCAGCGGATGCCGGCTCCTGCACCTTGTCGAGCAGTCACCGTCCATCCAGGTCCCGCGCGCGGTCCGCGCCGACGGAGCCACCAAGATCGAGAAGTCGCGCCGCACCCTGGCCCTGCCTGCCGCGGTGTGCCACTGCGGTCGCCACCCACCGCGAGCGCCGCGGTCAGCCTTCCACCGACCGTCTCGTCTTCCCTCCACCGCCGGCAGCGCCCTCGACCGGCACAATCTGCGGCGGGCCTTCCGCCCGGTCATCGCAATGGTGGGCGTTGACCGGCGCGTCTGGACCCGTCGCGAGCTGCGGCACGGCTTCGTGTCCCTGCTGTCCGACAGCGGTATGCGCATCGAGCGGATCGCCGACCTCTGCGGCCATGCCGGAGCAGCGTCACCGAGAGCACCTACCGGCACCAACTCCGGCCGATGCTCCTGAGCTCGGTCGCCAGGGACGGAATCATCGGCGCTGAGGTAGTCGCTCAGGTAGACACCCAGCGACGACAAGAGGGCACGTCCATCAAATGGATGTGCCCTCTAAGTTGCGTCGGGACGGCCGGATTCGAACCGACGACCCCTTGACCCCCAGTCAAGTGCGCTACCAAGCTGCGCCACGTCCCGATGCCCCCGCGCGCTGTTCCCCGCGGCAGCCGGTACAGCTTAGCGCAGGATCTTCGCACCGCGCGCACAGGCCCCTCCCGTGCCGGGCGTGCCCGAGACGCCACTCCCTCTAGAGCATCCTAGGAAAGGCGTGGCCGCCGGAAAGGATCCCGGCGGCCACGGAACGAGGGCAGGGTGGGTCAGCCGTGGGCCTTGCCGCGGCCGCCGGGGCCGAGCTTCTTGCGGGCGCGTACCGAAATGTCGATCGGGGTGCCCTCGAAGCCGAACTCCTCGCGGAGCTTGCGCTCGACGAAGCGCTGGTAGCCGGCGTCCAGCGGACCGGTGGTGAAGAGCACGAAGCGCGGCGGCGCCACCCCGGCCTGGGTGGCGAAGAGGATGCGCGGCGCGCGACCGCCGCGCACCGGGTGCGGGGTGGCCTGGACCAGGGCGGTGAGCCACTGGTTGAGCTGGGCGGTCGGGATCCGGGTCTCCCAGCTTGCCAGGGCCTTGCGCAGCGCCGGGGCGAGCTTGTCGACCGCCCGGCCGGTCTTGGCCGAGAGGTTGAGCCGGATCGCCCACGGGATGCGGCGCAGCTCCCGGTCGATCTCCTTGTCCAGGTAGTAGCGGCGATCGCCGTCGACCAGGTCCCACTTGTTGAAGGCGATGACCAGGGCGCGGCCCGCCTCCACCACCATGGTGAGGATCCGCTGGTCCTGCTCGCTGATCACCTCGCTGGCGTCGAGCAGCACCACGGCCACCTCGGCCGCCTCGATCGCCGACGCGGTCCGCAGGCTGGCGTAGTACTCGGTGCCGCTGGCCTTGCCGACCCGCTTGCGCAGGCCGGCGGTGTCCACCAGCTGCCAGGTCTCGCCGCCGATCTCCACCAGGCTGTCGACCGGGTCGACGGTGGTGCCGGCGACCGAGTCGACCACCGCCCGCTCCTCGCCGGAGAACCGGTTGAGCAGGCTGGACTTGCCGACGTTCGGGCGGCCGACCAGGGCGACCCGGCGCGGGCCGCGCGGCCGGTTCTCGACGATCTTCGGGGCCTCGGGCAGCGCGGCCATGATGGCGTCGAGCAGGTCGCCGGAGCCGCGGCCGTGCAGGGCGGAGACCGGGAACGGCTCGCCGAGACCGAGCGACCAGAGTGAGGTCGCCTCCATCTCGATCGTGTTGTTGTCGGCCTTGTTCGCGACCAGGATCACCGGCTTGGCGCTGCGCCGCAGCATCTTCACCGCGGCCTCGTCCACGTCGGTGGAGCCGACCATCGCGTCGACCACGAAGAGCACCACGTCGGCCGTGACGACGGCCGCCTCGGCCTGCGCGGCGATCGCCGCGGCCCGGTCCTTCGCGTCCGGCTCCCAACCGCCGGTGTCCACCACGGTGAACGCCCGGCCGTTCCACTGCGCGTCGTACGGGACCCGGTCGCGGGTCACCCCGGGGATGTCCTCCACGACCGCCTGCCGGCGGCCGATGATCCGGTTGACCAGGGTCGACTTGCCCACGTTGGGGCGGCCGACCACGGCCACCACGGGCTGTGGGCCGCTCGGCTCACCGGAGTCGACCTCCGGCTCGCGCAGCTCGACCCAGCCACTGTCCTCGATCACGCCACGCCCCGATCGGTGAGCAGGTCGCGCAGCCGGGCCACAACCTCGTCGATGCCGAGCTCGGTGGTGTCCAGCACCACCGCGTCGGGAGCCTGCTGCAGCGGGTTGACCTTGCGGGTCGAGTCGAGCTTGTCCCGGCGGGCCAGGTCGGCGGCGGTCGCGGTCACGTCGGCGGCGTCCTCGGCGCTGCGCCGCTGGGCGCGGGCCGTCTCGGAGGCGGTCAGGTAGACCTTCAGGTCGGCGTCGGGGGCCACCACGGAACCGATGTCGCGACCCTCGACCACGATCCGGCCGGCGTTGACGATCATCTGCCGCTGCCGGGCGACGAGCAGCTCACGCACGGCCGGCACGGCGGCCACCGCGGAGACCGCGCCGGTCACCTCGGGACCCCGGATCTCCTTCGCCACGTCGACGCCGTCAACGGTCACGCCGTACCCCTGCGGGTCGGTGCCGATGCGCAGGTCGGCCTCACCGGCGACCTTGGCCACCGACTCGGCGTCGGTGAGGTCGACACCGGAGCGCAGCACCGCCCAGGTCAGCGCCCGGTACATGGCGCCGGTGTCCAGGTAGCGGGCCGCGAGACCGGCGGCGAGCCGGCGCGAGACGGTGGACTTACCCGAACCGGACGGCCCGTCCACAGCGACCACGCAGCGCCCGGCCGGTACGTTTTCCTCCACCGTTGTCCTCCTCAGCCCGTACCTCGCGGGTCGCCGGTGTCTCCGGTGCCGTTGAGCGGTTGTCCATCGTCATCAATCATGCCCGCACCGCGCGGGTCGGCCGCACGCGACGCCGCCGGGGGCGATCCGCGCCACCCGCCGGCCCGCGGGCCGCGTCGAAGCCTACCGGGACCCGTACCCACCCGGGCGGGGTCAGTCACCCACCGCCTTGAACAGGGCGGCGACCTCCGCGTTGGTCAGCCGCCGTAGCCGCCCGGTGCGCAGGTCGCCGAGCTTGATCGGCCCGATCGAGGTACGGATCAGCCGGGACACCGGGTGTCCCATCTCGGCCATCAGACGCCGGACGATGTGCTTGCGCCCCTCGTGCAGGGTCAGCTCCACCTGGGCGGTTCTGCCCAGGCTGTCCACCACCTTGAACGAGTCGACCTTGACCGGGCCGTCCTCCAGCTCGACGCCGGCCGTCAGGCGCTTGCCCAGGTTGCGCGGGATCGGCCCGGCCACCTCGGCGAGGTAGGTCTTGAGTACCTCGTATGACGGGTGCATGAGCTTGTGGGCGAGGGTGCCGTCGTTGGTGAGCAGCAGCAGGCCCTCGCTGTCGGCGTCGAGCCGCCCGACGTGGTAGACCCGCTGCTCCAGCCGCGCGCCGATGAAGTCGGCGAGCTCGGTGCGGCCCTTCTCGTCGGCCATGGTGGTGACGACCCCGCGCGGCTTGTTCATCGCCACGTAGACCAGCCGGACGTCGGCCTGCAACCGCTCACCATCGACGTGGATCACGTCGCGCGCCGGGTCGGCCTTGTCGCCGAGTTGGGCCACCCGGCCGTTGACGGTGACCCGGCGTCGGAAGATCAGGTCCTCGCAGGCGCGCCGCGATCCCACCCCGGCGGCGGCGAGCACCTTCTGCAGGCGCTCGGCGCCCTCGTACACGGGGGCGTCGGGCTTAGGGGCACGGTCATCGCGTCGCATCGGCAAGCTCTTCTACGTCGTCGGGCAGGAAGGGGGCCAGGGGCGGCAGGTCGTCCACCGAGTTCAGCCCCAGCTTCTCCAGGAACATGGTGGTGGTCCGGTAGAGGAACGCCCCGCTGTCCGCTTCGGTGCCGCACTCCTCGACCAGGCCGCGACCGACCAGGGTACGGATCACCCCGTCGCAGTTGACACCCCGGATGGCCGAGATCCGCGACCGGGTCACCGGCTGCTTGTAGGCGATCACGGCCAGGGTCTCCAGCGCGGCCTGGGTCAGCCGTACCGACTGCCCGTCCAACACGAACCGCTCGACATAGCTGGCGTATTCCGGGCGGGTGTAGAGACGCCAGCCACCCGCCGCCCGGCGCAGCTCGAAGCCGTGCCCGGCGGTGGTGTACCCGGCCGCGATCTCGTCGAGCATCGCACCGACCCGCTCCGGGGCCTGTTCCAGGACCTCGGCCAGCACCAGCTCGCTGACCGGCTGGTCCACCACCAGCAGGATCGCCTCCAGCGCGCCGCGCAGCTCGGCGTCGTCCAGCTCGGGCGCGGGCTCCGACGCGGGCGCCACCCGCCGCCGACCCCGCTTCTCCGGTACGCCGCCCGCACCGCTCTCCCCCGCCGCGCCCCGCGGCCCCGAGACGCCGCTCGGCTCCACGGCCCCGGTCGGCTCCACGGCACCCGTCGACTCGGCCTCAGCGGTCGACTCCGCCGCGCCGGTCAATTCGGTGGCACCGGTCCGCTCCGCTGCGCCCGTCGGCTCCGCTACAGCTGTCGGCTCCGGTGCAGCTGCCGCACCCGTCGACTCCGGCGCACCGGCCAGCTCGGCCGCCACATCCCCGCCCAGGGTCGCCCCGGACAGCCCACCGCCCTCCCCGATCCCCGACGGTGCCTCGCCCGTCCTGAGGGTCTCCGCGGAGATCTTGGAAGAATCCGACCCCTCCAGGGGCCACTTCCTTCCAAGATCCGCGGCGGGTTCCGGCGCCACGTCAGCGGAGGGAGCCTCCGCAGGGGGCTCGGCGGCGGCAGAGGGCTCGCCGGCAGGGGGCTCGTCGGCAGGGGGCTCGGCGCCGGCAGGAGGCTCGTCGGCAGGGGGCTCGGCGTCGGCGCGGGGCTTGGGCGGGGCGGGGCGCTCCCACGGGGGGATCCAGGCGGCGGCCTGGTCGGCCAGGGAGTCGCGGCGCTCCTCGTCGCTCATCGGGGTCACTCCTGCGTCGGTGCGGGCTCGTCGGCCGCCGTGGCGGCCGAAGGTGCAAGGAAGGGCCCCTTGTCAACGCCTGATGCGGGTGAAGGGGCCCCTCCTAACGAGGCGGGCGGGGCGCCAGCCGCCGCGGCGGGCGGGGTGTCGGCGGGCGGTTCCGGGGAGCCGGCGTACTCGTCGATGGTCAGCTCGGTGTCGCCCTCGGCCGGGCCGGTCCACCGGACGGTCAGCTCCTCCAGGGCCTGCTCCTGGACGAAGGCGACCAGACCCTGCCGGTAGAGCTCGAGCAGGGCGAGGAACCGGGCCACCACCTCCAGGGTGATCTCGCAGTCGGCGCAGAGCAGCGAGAAGGTGGCGGTGCCGGCCCGACGCAGCCGGGCGGTGATGATCTCGGCGTGCTCCCGGACGCTGACCCGGACCATGTGCACGTGGGCGATCGACACCTCGGGCACCGGCTTCGGGGTCATCGCCTTCAGCGCGAGCTTGAGCAGCCGCTGCGGGCCGATCCCGAGCACCAGGTCGGGCAGGGCCTCCGCGTACCGGGGTTCGAGGGTGACCGCGCGTGGGTAGCGGCGGCCGCCGACCGACTCCAGCTCGGCCAGGTGCGCCGCCGCCTCCTTGTACGCCTTGTACTGGAGCAGCCGGGCGAAGAGCAGGTCCCGCGCCTCCAGCAGGGCCAGGTCCTCCTCGTCCTCCACCTCGGCCGACGGCAGCAGCCGGGCCGCCTTGAGGTCGAGCAGGGTGGCGGCGATCAGCAGGAACTCGCTGGTCTCGTCCAGGTCCCACTGGTCGCCCATGGCCCGGATGTACGCGATGAACTCGTCGGTGACCTTGTGCAGGGCCACCTCGGTCACGTCGAGCTTGTGCTTGCTGATCAGCTGCAGCAGCAAGTCGAACGGGCCGGTGAAGTTGTCCAGCCGGACGGTGAAACCGCTGGCCTCCTCGACGGTGGCCGGGTCGGCGGGCACCACGGCGTCGACCTCGGCGGCCAGTTCGGCGGCGGCCACGGGGTCGCTCGCGCCGTGCGGCGCGGGCGGGTCGAGGGGCGGTGCGGTCACCGGCAAACCGTAGTCCACGGCCCGCACTCCCGGTGTCGGGCCTACCGGTCGGCCTGGGCGGCGATGACCTCGCGGGCCAGCTGCCGGTAGTTGCGCGCGCCGGAGGAGGCCGGGTCGAGGGTGGTGATCGGCGCGCCGGCCACGGTCGACTCGGGGAACTTCACCGTCTTGGTGATCACCGTCTGGTAGACCTTGTCGCCGAACGCCTCCACCACCCGCTGCAGCACCTGGCGGCAGTGCGTGGTGCGGGAGTCGTACATGGTGGCGAGGATGCCCTCGAGCTCCAGGTCGAAGTTGAGCCGCTCGCGCACCTTGTCGATGGTGTCCAGCAGCAGCGCGACCCCGCGCAGGCTGAAGAACTCGCACTCCAGCGGGATGAGCACGCCGTGCGCCACGGTCAGCGCGTTGATCGCCAGCAGGCCCAGCGAGGGCTGGCAGTCGATCAGGATGAAGTCGTACTCCTTGCGGATGGTCCGGAGCACCCGGGCGAGGGCCATCTCGCGGGCGACCTCGTTGACCAGCTGGATCTCGGCGGCGGAGAGGTCGATGTTGGCCGGCAGCAGGTGCAGCCCGGCCACGTCGGTCTTGATCAGGACGTCCTCGGCGGTGACGTCGTCCTGCATGAGCAGGTTGTAGACCGACAGGTCGAGGTTGTGCGGGTTGACGCCGAGGCCGACGGAGAGGGCGCCCTGCGGGTCGAAGTCGACCAGCAGCACCTTGCGGCCGTACTCGGCGAGCGCGGCGCCCAGGTTGATGGTGGTCGTGGTCTTGCCGACGCCACCCTTCTGGTTGGCCATCGCGATGATCCGGGCCGGACCGTGCCGGTCGGTCGGCATGGGCTCGGGGATCGGCTTGCGCATGGTGTAGGCGGCCGGGTCGGCCGGGCCGAGGTCGGCGCCGAGCGTCGCCTGCTGCTCACGGAGCTCCGACGTCCAGGTCTCGGCACGGTCCTCGTTGCCTGCCATGTCCTCGTTGCCCCCTCCCGACGACCACCCGGCGTCGGAGCCGTCCGACGTCCCTCGCGGCGCCGTTGCGCACCTCCGGTCCGTCGCCCCTGGAGGTCCGCGCCGATGCCGACTGTACGCCACGCGCCAGCAGCGCGTTCGGTACCGGGTCGGCGTGTCGGGCGTCCCCGGGTCCGGGGTGGTCAGCCGCGGGCTCGCGGGTGGGCGGTCGCGTACACCTCGCGCAGCCGTTCCACGGTGACCAATGTGTACACCTGGGTGGTGGTGACCGAGGCGTGGCCGAGCAGTTCCTGCACCACCCGCACGTCGGCGCCGCCGTCGAGCAGGTGGGTGGCGTACGAGTGGCGCAGGGTGTGCGGGGAGACCGCGTCGGGGCCGGTGACCGGCAGGCCGGCCCGCTCGGCCGCGCCGCGCAGCACCGCCCAGGCGCCCTGCCGGGTCAGCGGACCGCCCCGGGCGTTGACGAAGACCGCCGGGGTGCCCCGGCCGGCGGCGAGCAGCGCCGGGCGGCCGCGGACCAGCCAGGCGCGTACCGCTTCGACGGCGTACCCGCCGATCGGGACCAGCCGGGTCTTCCCGCCCTTGCCGCGCAGCAGCACCGCGCCCTCGTCGAGGTCCAGGTCGTCCACGGCGGCGCCGACCGCCTCGGAGATGCGCGCGCCGGTGCCGTAGAGGAACTCCAGCAGCGCCCGGTCGCGCAGCGCGCGGGGCGCCGCGTCGCCGGTGGCGGTGACCGGGCCGGCGGTCTCCAGCAGCCGGAGCACGTCCTCGACGGGGAGCGCCCGGGGCAGCCGGCGGGCCGGGGTGGGCGGGCGGACGTCCCGGGCGGGGTCGGCGCCGGCCAGCCCCTCGCGCACCGCGAACCGGTGCAGGCCGCGCACGGCGCTGGCGGCCCGCGCGGCGGAGGAGACCGCGAGCGGCGGGTGGTCGGCGTCGCCGGCGCGCAGCCGGGCAAGGTGCCGCTCGATCTCGGCGGCGCCGACGGCGGCCAGGTCGGTCACCCCGGCGGCGGCCAGGGTGACCAGGTAGCGGTCCAGGTCCCGGCGGTACGAGGCGAGGGTGTTCGCGGCGAGTCCACGCTCGACGGTCAGGTGGTCGAGGTAGCCGCGGACGGCACGGCGCAGGGCCGGCGCGGGTTCCACACCCGCACCGGCCCCGACCCGTTCCGTGGCTGCGGTCAGGCCAGCACCTCGGCCAGCGGCAGCACGTCCATGCCGTGCGCCTCGGCGACCGGGCCGTAGACGACCTGGCCGGCGTGGGTGTTCAGGCCCAGCGCGAGGGCCGGGTCGTTGCGCAGCGCCTGCCGCCAGCCCTGGTTGGCCAGCTCCAGGGCGTACGGGAGGGTGACGTTGGTCAGCGCGTGGGTGCTGGTGTTCGGCACCGCGCCGGGCATGTTCGCCACGCAGTAGAAGATCGACTCGTGCACCTTGTAGACCGGGTCAGCGTGCGTGGTGGGACGCGAGTCCTCGAAGCAGCCGCCCTGGTCGATGGCGATGTCGACGAGCACGCTGCCCGGCTTCATCCGGGAGACCAGCTCGTTGGAGATGAGCTTCGGGGCCTTCGCGCCGGGGACCAGCACCGCGCCGATGACCAGGTCGGCGTCGAGCACGGCCCGCTCGATCTCGTACGCGTTGGAGGCCACGGTCTGCAGGTGGCCCCGGTAGATGGCGTCGGCCTGGCGCAGCCGGGCCACGTTCTTGTCCAGCAGCAGCACCTCGGACTGCAGGCCCAGGGCGATGGCGGCGGCGTTCATGCCGGACACGCCGGCGCCGATGACCACGGTCTTGGCCGCGTACACGCCGGAGACGCCGCCGGGCAGCACGCCCCGGCCGCCGCCGGTACGCATCATGTAGAAGGCGCCCACCTGCGGGGCGAGCCGGCCGGCCACCTCGGACATCGGGGCGAGCAGCGGCAGGGAGCGGTCGGGCAGCTCGACGGTCTCGTACGCGATGCCGGTGACCTTGCGGTCGACCAGCGCGTCGGTGCACTCCTTGGAGGCGGCCAGGTGCAGGTAGGTGAAGAGCACCTGCCCCTCGCGCATCCGGTGGTACTCCTCGGCGATCGGCTCCTTGACCTTGAGCACCAGCTCGGCGGCGTCCCAGACCTCGTCGGCGCTGCCGAGGATCTTCGCGCCGGCGGCGGCGAACTCGTCGTCGCTGATGCTGGAACCGACGCCCGCGCCGGATTCGACGAAGACCTCGTGGCCGTGGCGGGTGAACTCGTTGACGCCCGCGGGGGTGATGGCCACGCGGTACTCGTGGTTCTTGACCTCGCGGGGGATTCCGACCTTCACGATGCAGACACCTTCCTTCGGGGCAGCTCACCCCCGACTGCTCGGTGCCACGGCGGCCCCATTGCCGACGCGGTCCACCGGTCCCGCCGGCGGCAGTCTAGGCGCGTGGGAACTACCCGGAGGCCAGCACAGTGACATCCGGTGCCCGGTCGTGCTGACGATGTGTCAGGCATGGACCGGGCTGGGCGGTGGAGACCGCCTCAGCCGTCAGGACAATGTTCGGTAAATATCGTCCCACCGTCGGGGCGGCGGTGCGGACAGGACGGCAGTGGATCACTAAGGTGTCCGCTCATGACCACTCCTCCGTACTCGCAGTACCCGCAGGGCGTCTCCGACAAGAGCAAGATCGTCGCGGGCATCCTGCAGATCCTTCTCGGCGGCTTCGGCGTCGGCCGGTTCTACATGGGCGACACCAAGACCGGCGTGATCCAGCTCGTGGTGACCATCGTGACCTGCGGTCTCGGCGGCATCTGGGGTCTGATCGACGGCATCCTGATCCTGGTCAACGGTGGCGTCGACGGCCAGGGGCGCCCGCTGCGCGACTGAGCGCCCGACACACGGAAGGGGCCGCGCGGTGCTCAGCACCGCGC